>JASHQW010000074.1 GCA_030038875.1 Gammaproteobacteria bacterium
CGGCTCGGTGCGCGTGAACATCACTCTCTCGCCGGCGCTCGCGCAGTCGGCCGGATCCTTTCCTCTGTTTGTATTCGTGCGCGATCCCGCGCACCCCGGGCCGCCGCTTGCCGCCAGGCGCCTGATGAGCGAGTTCCCACAGACCGTCGAGCTGACACCCAAGGACTCGATGATCGCCGGCCGGACCTTTCACACGGGCGACAATGTCGCGGTCGTCGCGCGCATCGCCCGATCCGGCACGCCGGTCGGGGCGAGCGGCGATCCCTTCGGCGAGATCACCTACCGGGTGGGCAAGGACGGGCTCGCCAGCCTGGTCATCGACCACGTGACCCCCTGAGGGCGGGGCGCGCGGCTTGCCCGCGCCGCGCCAGGCGCGTTTCCGGGCAGTTTTCCTCTCCCGCCCCCGGGCGTATGCTGCAGCTCGAGAGAGGGACTTTCTTCGTCGGGCTTGCGCCGGCCTCAGGGTCGGAAGGAGAGCAGCAATGGCTCACGCAACAGAAGGACGGCTATCGCACCGGGGCTTCGCCTCGATGAACGCGGAACGGCAGCGGCAGATTGCCAGCATGGGCGGCAAGGCCGTGCCGGATGAAAAGCGCAGCTTCTCGCAGAACCGCCGCCTGGCGGCCGAAGCGGGGCGCAAAGGCGGGCAGAGCGTGCCCGGCGCCAAGCGCAGCTTCTCGCAGAACCGGACGCTGGCCGCAGTCGCCGGCCGCAAGGGCGGACAGAGCGTGCCGGACGAGAAGCGCAGCTTCTCGCAGCACCCGGAGCTCGCGGCGCAGGCAGGCCGCAAGGGCGGGCAGGCGAGCCACGGGAGCGGACGGCCGAGCTGAGAGCTAAGCTCCGAGCGGGGCGGCGCGACGCCCCGTCCGCCTTCGAGCCGCGCGGTGCGACACGCGTCGCGTCGCCGAGTGACAGCACCTGCAATAGCTTCCCCCGCGAATGCGGCATTGACCGCCGCGGCGGGCCGTACTACTTTCCGCGCGTGAAGCTAGGGGAGCCCCGGCAGGGGGCTGAGAGGCCATCGGCGCTCGAGGAAGCGCAGCGTGGCGACCCTCCGAACCTGATCCAGTTAATGCTGGCGTAGGAAAGCGAAATCCTCGGTCCCTTTCCCATGGGCAGCATTCGCCGGATCTTCTGTGGCTGTACGCCAGGGGTGTCTGATGAATGCGCAGAGCTGGCACGTCGTCTCTGAATCCTTTCCCGCCTCCCGCAAGGTGTATCGTCCCGGGCGTATGCACCCGGAGCTCCGGGTGCCGATGCGCGAGATCGCGCTGCACCCCTCGAGCGGCGAGCCGCCGCTCGCGGTCTACGATTCCTCCGGCCCTTATACCGATCCTGCGGTCGCGATCGACATCGAAGCGGGCCTCGGCCGGCTGCGCGAGCGCTGGATCGCCGCGCGCGCCGACACCGAGGCCTACCCGGGACGGCGCGTGCAGCTCATCGACAATGGGCTCGCCGCGGGCGGCAAGGCTGCGGCGGAATTCTCCGTGCGCCGCGCGCCGCTGCGCGCGCGCGCCGGCAAGGCGGTGACGCAGCTCGCCTATGCGCGCGCCGGCATCGTGACACCGGAGATGGAGTACGTCGCCATCCGCGAGAACCTCGGGCGCGAGTGCGCCGTCGCGGGTGCCGCGCGCGACGGCAACTCCTGGGGCGCGGCCATCCCTGAGCACGTGACGCCGGAGTTCGTGCGCGCCGAGATCGCCGCCGGGCGCGCCATCCTCCCGGCCAACGTGAATCACCCCGAGTCCGAGCCGATGATCATCGGACGGAATTTCCTGGTGAAGATCAACGCCAACATCGGCAATTCCGCCGTCACCTCCTCGACCGCCGAGGAGGTCGACAAGATGGTGTGGGCGATCCGCTGGGGCGCAGACACCGTGATGGACCTCTCTACCGGCCGCAACATCCACACCATCCGCGAGTGGATCCTGCGCAACTCGCCGGTGCCGATCGGCACCGTGCCCATCTATCAGGCGCTCGAGAAGGTCGGCGGGGTGGCCGAGGACCTCAGCTGGGAGATCTTCCGCGACACGCTCATCGAGCAGGCCGAGCAGGGGGTCGACTACTTCACCATCCACGCGGGCGTACGCCTCGCCTACGTGCCGCTCACCGTCTCGCGCGTCACCGGCATCGTCTCGCGCGGCGGCTCGATCATGGCGAAGTGGTGCCTGGCGCACCACCGCGAGAGCTTCCTCTACGAGCGCTTCGCGGAGATCTGCGAGATCTGCCGCGCCTACGATGTGAGCTTCTCGCTCGGCGACGGATTGCGGCCCGGCTCGATCGCCGACGCCAACGACGCGGCGCAGTTCGCCGAGCTCGAGACCCTCGGGGAGCTGACCCGCATCGCCTGGGCACGCGACTGCCAGGTGATGATCGAGGGTCCCGGGCACGTGCCGATGCACAAGATCAAGGAGAACATGGACAAGCAGCTCGCCGCCTGCGGCGAGGCGCCGTTCTATACCTTGGGTCCCCTCACCACCGACATTGCGCCCGGCTATGACCACATCACCTCCGCCATCGGCGCCGCCATGATCGGCTGGTTCGGCACCGCGATGCTCTGCTATGTCACGCCCAAGGAGCACCTGGGGCTCCCCGACCGCAACGACGTCAAGACCGGCGTCGTCACCTACAAGATCGCGGCGCACGCCGCTGATCTCGCCAAGGGGCATCCCGGGGCGCGCGCGCGCGACGACGCCCTGTCGCGCGCGCGCTTCGACTTCCGCTGGCAGGACCAGTTCAACCTCTCGCTCGATCCCGACACCGCGTGCGCCTTCCACGACGAGACGCTGCCGAAGGAGGGCCACAAGGTCGCGCACTTCTGCTCGATGTGCGGCCCGAAGTTCTGCTCCATGCGGATCTCGCACGAGGTGCGCGCCGAGGCGCGCGCGCAGGGCATGCGCGAGATGGCCGAGAAGTTTCGCGCCGGCGGCTCGGAGCTGTACGTGCCGGCCGCGAAGGAAGGCTGACCCGTGCGGGTGAGGGTGCGGGGTGCGGGCGTCGCCGGGCTCAGCTGCGCTGTCGAGCTGGCCGAGCGCGGCGCCACCGTCGAGATCGTGGAGCGCGCGCCGGCCCTCGCCGGGGCCGGCTGCTCCTGGTTCGCCGGCGGCATGCTCGCCCCCTGGTGCGAGCTCGAGAGCTCGGCTCCCCTCATCGCGCGTCTCGGGGAGGAGGGGATTGCCTGGTGGCGCCGGAGATTTCCCGGCACCGCGCAGCGCGGCACACTCGTGATCGCGCACGGGCGCGACACGGGGGAGCTCCTGCAGTTCGCGCGCCGCACCGAGCGCTACCAGACCCTCGGCGCCGAGGCGCTCGCGGCCCTCGAGCCCGACCTCGCCGGACGTTTCGGCAAGGCGCTCTACTTCGCGAGCGAAGCGCACCTCGATCCGCGTGCCGCGCTCGGTGCGCTGCTCGCGCACGCGCTCGAGCTCGGGGTCAGCGTGCGCTTCGGGGCCGACGCCGACGAGGCGCCGCTCGCCGGGCGCGAGCTGCTCGACTGCACGGGGCTCGCGGCGCGGCGCACGCTCGCAGAGTTGCGCGGCGTCAGGGGCGAGATGCTCCTGGTGCGCGCCCCGGACGTCGCGCTGTCGCGCCCGGTGCGCGTCCTGCACCCGCGCCTGCCGGTGTACGTCGTGCCGCGCGGCGCTCAGGAGTACCTGATCGGCGCCACCATGATCGAGAGCGACGCCGCGCAGCGCATCAGCGCGCGCTCGATGCTCGAGCTGCTCTCCGCGGCCTACGCGCTGCACCCGGCGTTCGGCGAGGCCGAGATCCTCGAGAGCGGCGTGGGGCTCCGCCCCGCCTTCCCTGACAATCTGCCGCGCCTGCGCCGCGTGGGCGGTGCGCTGTACGTCAACGGCCTTTACCGGCATGGCTTCCTGCTCGCTCCCGCGCTGGCGCAACGCGCCGCGCTCGCGCTGCTCGAGGGGCAGCATTTCGCGGAGGTGATGGATGAGAATCCTCGTCAACGGCGTCTGGCGTGAGACGGCGGGCCGCGAGCTCGCGGCGACGCTGGAGGAGCTCGGTTACGGCGGCCGCATCGTCTCGACCGCGCTCAACGGCGAGTTCGTGGCCACCGAGGCCCGCGCGCGCACCGTGCTTGCGGACGGCGATCGCGTCGAAGTGCTCGCGCCCATGCAGGGCGGCTGAATGCTCGAGCTCTACGGAACGGCGCTCGCCTCGCGGCTGCTGCTCGGTACGGCCCGCTATCCCTCGCCCGCGGTCCTCAGCGACGCGATACGCGCGGCGCGCGCCGAAGTAGTCACGGTGTCGCTGCGGCGGGAAGGGGCCGGCGAGCGCGCCGGCCAGGGCTTCTGGTCGCTCATCCGCGCTCTCGGCGTGCGCGTGCTGCCGAATACCGCCGGCTGCCACTCGGTGAAGGAAGCGGTCACCACCGCGCACATGGCACGCGAGATCTTCGCCACGCCGTGGGTGAAGCTCGAGGTCATCGGCGAGGACGATACGCTGCAGCCGGATGTGTTCGGCCTTAGCGAGGCCGCGCGCATCCTGTGCGCCGAGGGCTTCGAGGTGTTTCCCTACACCACGGAGGATCTGGTGGTCGCCGAGCGGCTGATCGCCGCCGGCTGCCGCGTGCTGATGCCCTGGGGCTCGCCGATCGGCTCCGGGCGCGGCCTCAGTAACCTGTTCGGTCTCAGCGCGCTGCGCGCGCACTTCCCCGAAGTGGCGCTCATCGTCGACGCCGGGCTCGGCGTCCCCTCGCACGCCGCGCAGGCCATGGAGCTCGGCTTCGACGCCGTGCTCGTCAACACCGCGGTCGCGCAGGCGACCGATCCGGTGGCGATGGCCGGGGCGTTTGCGCAGGCGGTGGAAGCCGGGCGGGCCGCGCGCCTCGCGGGCCCCATCGAGCCGCGGGATTTCGCGGCGCCCTCGACGCCGGTGGTCGGCCAGGCGTTTCTCCGGTGAAGCTCGCGCGCGTCTATCCGGTCGTCGACAGCGCCGCCTGGATCGGGCGGCTCGCGCCGCTCGGCGTGCGGCTGGTGCAACTGCGCATCAAGGAGCGCGCGGCCGCCGAGGTGCGCACCGAAGTGCGCGCGGCCCGCGCGCTCTGCGCCGCAGCGGGCATGCAGCTCATCGTCAACGACTACTGGGAGATCGCGCTCGCCGAGCGCTGCGATTTCGTGCACCTCGGGCAGGGGGATCTCGCTGCAGCCGACCTCGCAGCGCTGCGCCGTGCCGGAATCCGGCTCGGCATCAGCACCCACGACGGCGAGGAGCTCGAGCGCGCGCTGCGCGCCGAGCCGGACTACGTGGCCCTGGGTCCCATCTACCCGACACTGCTCAAAGTCATGCCGTGGCAGCCGCAGGGTCTCGAGCGCATCCGGGAATGGAAGCGGCGCCTCGGGGCGATCCCGCTGGTCGCCATCGGTGGCTTGACGCTCGAGCGTCTCGCGGGTGTATTCGCCGCCGGCGCGGACGTCGCGGCGGTCGTCACCGACATCGTCCGCAACGCCAACCCCGAGGCACGCGCGCGCGCCTGGCTGGCGGCGGCCGCGGCGGCGGCTTGAGAAGTAAGCGGGCAGCCCTCGTGAGCAATCGCTACCTGCGCCAGGTCGTGTTGCCCGAGGTGGGCGAGGGCGGCCAGGCACGCCTCGCCGCGGCCTCGGTCGCGGTGATCGGAGCCGGCGGGCTCGGCTGCGCCGTGCTCGAGTACCTGACGGCGGCGGGCATCGGACGGCTCACGATCGTCGACCACGACTCCGTCGAGGAATCGAATCTCCACCGCCAGCCGCTCTATCGCATGAGCGATCTCGGCGCACGTAAGGTCGAGGCGGCACGCGGCGCGCTCGGCGCGCTGAATCCCGAGGTACGCATCGAGGCACTCCCGGAACGGCTGACGCCCGTCAATGCACCGGCCCTCGCCGCAGGCGCCGACGTCGTGGTCGATGCCGCCGACAGCTTCGCCACGACCTACGTCCTGAGCGATGCCTGCCTGCGCGCGGGCAAGCCCCTGGTGAGCGCCTCGGTGCTCGCTCTCTCGGGCTATGTCGGCGCCTTCTGTGGAGGCGCGCCGAGCTATCGCGCGGTCTTTCCCGAGTTGCCGCGCCAGGCGGGCTCGTGCGCCGAGTCCGGGGTGCTCGGAACCGCCGTCGGAGTGATGGGGACGCTGCAGGCGCACCTGACGCTCGCCCTGTTGCTCGAGCTCGCGCCAACAGTGCTGGGGCGGCTGATCAGCGTCGATTTTCGAACGCTGCACGTCGGCGGCTTCTCCTTCCGCGGAGCGGCCGAGCCGCCCGACCCACTCACTTTCATCGCGCCTGCCGAAGTCGGTGCGGCCGATCTCGTCATCGACCTCCGCGGTCACGACGAGGCTCCGGTTTCGCCGTTTCCATCGGCGCGGCGCTTGAGTCTCGAGGAGCTCGAGAAGGGCGCGCCCGTGCTGCCGCCGGCGCCGCGCATCGTGCTCTGCTGCCGCACCGGGGTGCGTG
Source organism: Gammaproteobacteria bacterium (assembly GCA_030038875.1). GTDB lineage: Bacteria > Pseudomonadota > Gammaproteobacteria > Steroidobacterales > Steroidobacteraceae > 13-2-20CM-66-19. Next base: position 6,444 of record JASHQW010000074.1, read on the forward strand.
CCTGGCGCGCGGCGCGCGCCCTCGCGGCCCGGGGTCACAAGAACCTCGCGCTGATCGCGCTCGGCGGGTGACGGCGGTCCTCGTCATCGCCGGCACGGACTCGAGCGGCGGGGCCGGGCTGAGCCGCGACGTTGCGACGCTCAGCTGCTTCGGCGTCGAGGCGCTCCCCGCCGTGACCGCCGTGACTGCACAGACCGACCGCGAGGTCGCCGCGGTGGAGCTGCTGGCCCCCGCGCTGGTGCGGGCGCAGATCGCGGCGGCGCTCGCGCTGCGGCGCGCGGCTTCCATCAAAATCGGCATGCTCGGAAGCGGCGCGATCGTCGCGGCGGTTGCCGCAGCCATCCCGCCGCGCGAGCTTCTGCCGCTGGTGCTCGATCCAGTGCTGGCAGCCACCTCGGGCGGCGCGCTGCTCGAGACGGAAGGCCGCGCGGCACTCGGCGCGCTGCTGCTGCCGCGCGCGACGCTGCTGACTCCCAACATCACGGAAGCGGCGGCGCTGCTCGACGCCCCGCCAGCCACGTCCGCCGCGGAGATCATCGCACAGGGACGGGCGCTGTGCGCCCGCGGCGCGGCCGCCGTGCTCATGAAGGGCGGACACGCGTCTGGCGCGCTCGCCACCGACTGGCTCGTCACAGCCGACGGCAATGTGCGCGAGCTCACGGCGCCGCGGCAGGCGGCGGCGCGCCGCGGCACGGGCTGCGCGCTGGCGTCCGCGATCGCCGCCGGGCTCGCGGCACAACTTCCGCTCGCAGCGGCCTGTGAGCGCGCCAAAGTGCACGTGACCGCACTGTTACAAGAGTCGGTTTGACTCTTCAGTCCGCGTCGCCGGGATGCGACAGCGGAAAAATCGGCGTGGCGGCGTTCGGCGCGTCAACCAACTCCACTCTTGACCGCTTTAGCTCCTCGACGGGCGCATAAAGGCTCGCCCCTAACTGACAGAGGGAAACGCACATGGAGCGCATTATGTTGCGGCGCGCGCTGCTCGCCGCGCTGGGTACAGGTCTCGCCGCGGTACTGGCCGCCTGCGGCGGCGGCGGTTCCGCTTCCAACAGCACCAACCCGCCGCCCCCGCAGACGTCGTCACTGCAGCTCATGGTGAGCGACGCTACGTCCGACGACTGGGCGACGGTGGGTGTTGAGCTGCTGAGCGTCGCGCTGATTCCGCAGGGCGGTGGCAGCAATGTCACCATCTGGACGGCACCGACGCCGGCCCCGACCCTCAACCTGGTGCAGCTCGACAACCTCGCGGACATCATCGGCAGCGTCAGCGTGCCGGTGAACACCTACGGCGGCATGGTCATCACCGTCGCCGGCAATCCGGGCGATGTGGTGCTCACGGTGGCCTCGAACCCCGAGAGCGGCTTCCCGGCCGCCGCGGGCTCGACGATCCCGGCGAGCCAGATCCAGATCCAGGGCACGCAGGGCACGGCCGGCAGCCTCACCGTGCCGATTACGGTCAGCTTTGACAGCCCGCTGACCATCTCGAGCAGCGCCCCGAACACGCTCGACGTCGAGTTCGATCTGGCGCATCCGGCCTTCATCGTCGCGCACAATCCGCCGGCCGCCGACGGGGCGACGCTCTGGGCGGTGAACTTCAACGGGCCCGTGCGCCGGCACCATGTGGGTGACCTGCGCTGGCTGGTGCTGCGGCACAGCTACGGCACCGTGCAGTCGGTGAGCGGCGGCTCCTTCACGATGCTGCGCGACTTCCCCATCGTGCCGGCCAGCAATCCGGAAGGGGAGATCACCAGCAGCACCCAGCTCACCATCAACGTCGACACGACCAACGGCACGATCCTCTACGACGTCGACAACAAGGATGCGCGCACGGTGGTCAACACCGACTTTCCGAGCGCCTTGAGCGGCATGTTCGTGCGCGTCGCGGCGCGCTACGAGGAGGACGGCTCGCTCACCGCGGTGCGCGTGTGGTACTCGAGCACCTTCGCCAAGGTGTG
>JASHQW010000075.1 GCA_030038875.1 Gammaproteobacteria bacterium
GCACGCTCGGACGAGCAGCCGGGGCGTTTTGACGGCATGTGGACGACGGTCGTCGCGTGCGCCATGGCCGGCGCCGCCGTGCCTTACTCCTACGAGTTCGACTCGACTGTCAAGAACAGCGTGCTGCATGGCGAGCGTGGGGTGAAAGGCGCGCCGGGGTGGCTCGAGTTCGACGGGCACATCCTCCCGGACGGCTCGGCAAGCATTGCCGCGCATGGACTGGTCGGCCACGAGCGGGCAGCCCTCGGCGAGCGCCCGGCGGGCACACCCTACAAGTACAGCGTCGAAGCCAGGTTCGAGGACAACGCCGGCACGGGTCACCGCGTCAAGGGACGAACGTGCTCGGTCACCTTTACCAGGAAAACTTCGTGAGATGGTGAGCGGGGAGACTGGATCGAGATGACACGGCCGGCCGCTCCGGAGGCGGGAGCAAACCGCGACAATGAAGTACAACCACATCGGGATACCAACGACGTCCAGGTTCGATGGCGAGATCCCGCTACCGCATCTGAAGGTAACGGTCAGCGATCACCAGAACAACCCGTTCGGCATTCAGTGGCAACGGTACTGGGATGGCGCACCGTATCCAGACCTGGTGAAGACCGTTCCACACGTCGCTTTCGAGGTCGATGACCTGACGGCAGCGATCCGCGATCAGAAGGTGATCATCGAGCCTAACAGTCCGAGCAATGGGGTAATGGTTGCCTTCATTGAAGTGAACGGAGCGCCCTTGCGACTCTTCCCTATGTTGAGGAAAGTTGACAGCCTGGTATCGAGGAGCCGGGCCGGCGTCACCGCTGGGCCGTGATGCTCCGAGAGCCAAGTGCGAATTGCCTGCGGATGCCCGGAGCCGACCACAACCCGCCGTCCGAACGTCGGCGCGGCCCGACATAAAGCGGCCGCGCGTATCATGCGGTAGGCTGGTCAAATAGAACTGCAGCGCAGCGGTCATTGGCGACGCCGTGCGCCTGATGGCTGCTTGGTTTGGCGGACCGGAGCAACTGGATGCCCCTTCGAGAATGGATACGGGCGGCACGTAAGCTCGGCGCGAGCGACCTGCATCTGGAGAGCGCAGCGCCGCCGGTCGCGCGTGTGCGCAGCGAACTGCTCGCCGTCGGGGAGATCCTCGCACCAGCGGACGTCAAAACCATGACGCATGAGCTGCTTGGGCCAGTGGCCTGGGAGCAGTTCACGCAGCGCGGTTCGGCCGATCTGTCGCTCGTGCTTGGAGGCACCCGCTGTCGGATCAACCTGTATCGGACGATTCGCGGCTATGCCATCGCCGTTCGGCTACTCAGCCCCTCGGTCAACGATCTACGGGGCTGCAATCTGCATCCTGATCTTCGCTCCCTGATCAATGCCCATTCCGGACTGGTGGTGGTGTCGGGTCCAACCGGAAGCGGTAAAACCACGACACTCGCGGCGCTGCTGGAGGAGATCAACGCATCGCGCGCCTGCAACATCATCACCTTGGAGAGCCCGCTGGAATATCTGTTCTCGAATCGACGCTCATTCATTCGTCAGCGCGAGGTACCGACACACTCACCTTCCTTTGAGCAGGGGCTCATCGACTCGCTGCGAGAGAATCCGGACGTGCTTGTGGTGGGCGAGATGCGCACGCCCGAAGTCATGCGTCTGACCCTAAACGCTGCCGAAACCGGACACCTGGTGCTGGCGACAATGCATTCCGCGACCTGTGCGGAGGCGGTGACGCGCCTCTGTATGTCATTCGCAGCGGAGATTCAGGGGAGCGTGCGAGCCCAGCTGGCGGACTGTCTTGTGGGGGTGCTGTGCCAACGGCTGGATTTCATCGAAACGCACCAATTGCGGGTGCCACGCTGCGAGCTGCTATTGGCAAGCCAAGCCGCCAGAGGAACCATCAGGTCCGGCAACTTCAGCCAGCTCTCGAATGTCATTCAGTCCGGCGGCGATGACGGCATGTGGAGCTTTGACCGTTATCAGCGCTGGATGAGTCAGCACAAAGAGTGGGTAAAGTCATCCGCAGCACCAGCTGTGGCCGATGATCCACCCGCGGCGGCGACGCCGGCGACCGCCGCGAAGCCGCCTGTAAAGCGAACGCCCGTGCAGACTCGCCCTGACAACGCAGAGATCGTCATTGATGAAGAGATCGACCCCTCCGAGATCGCCGAACTGGCAAAGCGCATTGAAGATCGCACGCGCTAATGTCGCGCTCTGCGATCAGGATTGAGGTCCCGAAAGCTCTCGATCGCCAATCGCAAAAGGGTCCATCCCGGTCTGCGTTCCTTAGCGACGGTCTGCTATCTCTCGGACCTGCCAACCCGCAGGGGTTCGATGGGCAATGGCAGCGTCAGCCGCTGCGCGCGTCTGGTATCGCAGTGCATCCTGAAGATTGTTGGAATGGGCTGCTGTGTCGATTTCTTTGACCCACTCAGTTACGTACTGTTCAGTCCCACCGATACCCGGCCGCCAAAGAATGAATGCCATCGGGTCTCCCTCCAGGGTCGAGCGGGCTCTCTCGGCGACGCGATTGTGCACGATCCAGCGAGCATCTGCGCTTGCGGATCAGCCGCGTGGAGGCGCCGGATGTGGGTTGCACCGCCCGCTACGAGGTGCAGGTGGTTGCCGGCGAGGCCTGGCTCGATGTCACCCCGCGCCGGGCGGCGAGCGCACCGTCGAGGAGCGGCGACCCGGCAAAAGCGCTGGCCCCCTCAGGCCCGCAGCGTCGTGAGCGGCGGCTGATTCACCACCGAGCGCGTGGCGAGCCAGCCGCCCGCCGCCACCAGCAAGGCTCCTCCGAGGATGCCGACTGCCCAAGGCGTGAGATCGAACGCGTAGCGGAGCTCGAGCCAGCGCGTCGTGAGGAAGTAGGCGGCGAGTGAAGCCCCGGCCGCGGCGATAAGTCCCGAGAGGATTCCCAAGGTCACGAACTCCGCGAGCACGCCCTGTACCACTGTGCTGCGGCTCGCGCCGAGTGTCCGCAGCATCGCGCTCTCGTAGCGGCGCTCGTCGCGGCTCGACTGCACCGCCGCGAGCAGCACCGTGAGCCCCGCGAAGAGAGTGAAGACGAACACGCTCTGCACGGCGAGCGCCGCCTTGTCGAGCACCGCGCGTACCTGGTTGAGGAGCTCGTCGATGTCGAAGATCGAGACGCTCGGGAAGCGGTGCGCGAGCTCGGCGAGCGTGCGCGCGGTGCCGGGCGTGAAGTAAGCGCTCGTCATATAGGTGCCCGCCACGCGCTCGAGCACCCCTGGCGCGAACACGATGAAGAAATTCGGCCGGAAGCTGTCCCACTTCACCTTGCGGATGCTCGCGACCGTCGCCTCGATCGACTCGCCGCCGATGTCGAAAGTCAGCCGATCGCCCAGGCTGACGCCGAGCGCCTCCTGGAACTCGGTGGCCAGCGACACGAGCGGCTTGCCGACATCCTCCCCGCTCCACCAGCGTCCGGCGACGATGCGGTTGTCGGCGCCTAAGTCCGTGGTCCAGGTGAGGTTCTGCTCGCGCGTCGCAAAGCCTTCCTCCTCGCCCCGGCCGCCGCGGCGCCCCTCCTCGATTGCGCGTCCGTTGATGGCGGTGAGGCGCCCGCGGATCATGGGCAGCACGCGCGTGGTGCGCGCGCCCTGCGCTTGGACGAAGCCAATGAAGGCATCGCGCTCGCCGGGCGGGATGTTGATGAAGAAATAGTTGGGCAGATCCGGCGGCAGGGTACGCCGCCAGTCGCTGTTCAAGTCGTCGCGGATGATCCCGAGGAGGAGCAGCACCATGATCCCGGTGCCGAAGGCGACGAGCTGCACGACGCTCTCGATACGGCGGCGGCTCAGGTTCGCGACCCCGAAGCGCCACGCCACCCCCACGCGCCCGCGCAAGCGCCCGGCGAGCAGCACAAGAGCAGTGCCCGCGAGCGCGAGCACCGCGAGAAACACCGCCAACCCCGCGGCGAGATAGAGGAAGAGCCGCGCGTCGCGCATCACCCAGTAGATGAGGAGCGCCACCACCGCGACCGCGGGCCCGAAGGCCAGAAGCACCAGCGGCGGCGGCGGGCCCACGTCGCGGCGCAGGACGCGCAGCGCCGGCACGCGCCCGAGCTGAATGAGCGGGGGGAGCGCAAAGCCGGCGAGCACCGCGATCGCCGTCAGGAAGCCTAAGGCGAGGGGCGCGGCACTCGGAGCCGGAAGCTCGGTCAGGGCGAGGAGCCCCCGGATCGTGCGCAGCAGCCACTCCTGGGTCAGGAACCCGAGCGCCGAGCCCGCGAGCGCGGCGATCAGGGCGAGGGCGAGGAGCTGCAGCACGGCGACCGCGAGCGTGAAGGCGCGCGTCGCGCCGAGGGTCTTCATGAGCGCGACGGTGTCGAGGTGCCGGTGCACGTAGCGCCGCGCGGCCATCGCCACCGCGATCGCACACAGGAGCACGCTCACCAGGCTCGCGAGACTCAGGAAGCGGCCGGCGCGATCGACGGCGTTACGCACCTGGGGGCTCGCGTCGCTGATGTCCCGCAGCCGCTCACCGCGCAGCTTGTGGAGCGAAAGCCAGCCCTTGAAATCGTCGATCGCGGCGCGCTCGCCGGCGAAGAGACCGGCATAGCTGACGCGGCTGCCGGGCTGGACGAGACGCGTGGCGGGGAGATCCGCCGCATTCATGATGAGGCTCGGCGCGAGCTCGGCAAAGGTGCCGCCCTGGTCGGGGCGCGAGATGAGGACGTGCGTCACACGGAAGGTGGCCGCACCGATCGAGAGTTCCGAGCCAAGCTTGCCGCCGACGGCGGCGAGGAGCTTCGAGGCGGGCCAGACCTCCCCGCGCGCCGGAATCCCCGCCGCCGGCGTGCCGGGCGCGAAGGGCTCTGCGGCGAGCAGCAGCCGCCCGCGCAGCGGATAGCCCCCCGTCACCGCCGTCACGTTGCTGAGCTGGCTGGCATCGCCGTTGAAGACCACCGAGAGGAGCGAGGTGGTGCGTGAGGAGGCGAGTCCGCGGCGCGCAGCCTCGGCGAAGTACTCGTCGCCGAGTGGCCGGGGGGATCCCAGACGGATGTCGGCCGCGAGCACCGAGCTCGCCTGCAGCGCCACCGCGGCGCTGATGCGCCCGACCAGGAAGCCGACCCCGGTGAGCGCGGCAACCGCCACGGTGAGCGCGAGCAGCAGCACGCCGAGCTCGCCCGAGCGCCACTCACGCGCCAGCGTCCTCAGCGCGAGCCGCGCGGCCTTCATGCGATCCGTCCGGCTTCCATGCGCAGCATCCGGCCGCAGCGCGCGGCGAGATCGCGGTCGTGGGTCACGAGCACGAGGGTCGTGTGGGCGTTGGCATTGAGCTCAAAGAGCAGCTCCCCGACCCGCGCACCGGTCGCGGTGTCGAGGTTGCCGGTCGGCTCGTCTGCAAACAGCACCGCCGGGCGGGTGACGAAGGCGCGGGCGATGGCGACGCGCTGCTGCTCGCCGCCGGAGAGCTGGCGCGGATAATGCCCGGTGCGCCCCTTGAGCCCCACGCGGGTGAGCGTCTCGGCGGCCGAGCGGCGCGCGTCGGCGCTGCCCGCGAGCTCGAGCGGCAGCATCACGTTCTCGAGCGCGGTGAGCGCGGGAATCAGGTGAAAGGACTGGAACACGAAGCCGACGCGCTGCGCCCGCAGGCGCGCCCGCCCGTCCTCATCGAGGCTCGTGAGGTCGGTGCCTTCGAGCAGCACCCGCCCTGCGCTCGGGGTGTCGAGGCCGGCCAGGAGCGCCAGCAGCGTCGACTTGCCCGCCCCCGAGGGGCCCGCCACCGCCACCGACTCCCCGCGCCCGATCTCGAGCGACACGGAATCGACAATGGTCAGCGCGCCTTCGGGACTGCTAACCTGCTTGGAGAGGTTTTCCGCCTTGAGAACGAAGTCAAAACTCGCCGGCGCCTGCGCGCTCGGCGTGGCATTACTGCTCATCGCGCTCGCGGCCGAGGCGGCCGCGGGCCGCACGATCCTCGTATTCGGTGACAGCCTGAGCGCCGCATATGGACTCGCTCCGCAGGAGGGTTGGGTCGCATTGCTCGCGCAGCGACTGCGTTCCCAAGGGTACGGATACCAAGTCGTCAATGCCAGCGAAAGCGGCGAGACGAGCGGTGGCGGGCTCGAACGGTTGCCGCGCGCGCTCAAGCTCCACCGCCCCGGGCTCGTGATCCTCGAGCTCGGCGCTAACGACGGGCTGCGCGCGCTCCCGGTGAGCGAAATGCGCGCCAACCTCGAGCGGATGGTCGAGCTCTCGCGCGCGGCCGGCGCGCGGGTGCTGCTCCTCGGCATCCGCATTCCGCCGAATTACGGGCCGCGCTACAAGGAGGAATTCGAGCGCGTGTTCCCGGAGCTGGCAAACCAATATCATCTGCCGCTGGTGCCGTTCCTGCTCGAGAGGGTGGCGCTCGAGCCGCAGCTCATGCAGGAGGACGGCATGCACCCGAACGCGCGCGGGGAAGCGCCCGTACTCGATACCGTGTGGCCGTACCTGGAACCGCTCCTCTACAAGAAGCATCAAACCGGGGGAAGCTGATGGACAAGATCTGGCTGAAGTCGTACCCGCCGTACGTGCCCGCGGAGATCGATCCCGCGAAGCTGCGCTCGCTCAAGCAGCTCCTCGAAGAAACCTGTGCCAAGCACGCCGATCGGGTCGCCTATGTCTACATGGGGGCGACGATCACCTACCGGGAGCTCGACAGCCTCTCACGTGCCTTCGGCGCGTGGCTGCAGCAGCAGGGATTCCGCAAGAGCGACCGTATCGCGATCATGCTGCCGAACACGCCGCAGTATCCGATCGCGCTCTTCGGAGCGTTGCGCGCTGGGCTGATCGTCGTCAACACCAACCCGCTCTACACCGCACCGGAGCTCGAGCATCAGCTCACCGACGCCGGGGTGACGGCGATCGTCGTGCTCGAGAACTTCGCTCACGTGGTCGAGAAGGTGCTGCCCCACACGAAGCTCAAGAGCGTACTCGTCACCGCCGTCGGCGATTACCTCTCCTTCCCCAAGTCCGCGATCGTCAACTTCGTCGTGCGGCACGTGAAAAAGCAGGTGCAGCCCTGGCACATCGCGAGCGCGACCTCCTTCAAGACGGCGGTGCAGGCCGGCATGAAGCTGCCGCTCGCACCAGTGGACTTAGGTCCCGACGACCTCGCGTTCCTTCAGTACACGGGCGGCACGACCGGCGTCTCCAAGGGCGCGATGCTCTCGCACGGCAACGTGAGCACCAACGTGCTGCAGGCGGAGGCCTGGATCGGCGAGAGCCTGCCAGATCACGGGACGATCCTCACCGCCATCCCCCTCTATCACATCTTCGCGCTTTCCTGTAACTGCATGGTGTTTGCGCGAATGGGGTGGCAGAACCTCCTCATCATCAACCCGCGCGACCTCAGGTCCCTCATCGCCGACATGCAGCGCTATCCCTGCAACTTCATCTCGGGGGTCAACACGCTCTTCAACGCCATGCTCCACGCCCCCGGCTTCGACAAGATCGACTTCAGCGGCCTGAAGATCTCACTCGGTGGCGGCATGGCGGTGCAGGCCGCTGTGGCGGCGAAGTGGAAGGACGCCACCGGCAACGTGCTCTCACAGGCCTGGGGCCTGACCGAAACCTCCCCCGCCGCGTGCATCAATCCGCCGAGCGAGGAGTTCAACGGCTCGATCGGCGTGCCGATCCCCTCCACCGAGATCGCCATCAAAGACGACGCCGGTAACGATCTTCCCTTCGGAAAAGTCGGCGAGATCTGCGTGCGCGGCCCGCAGGTGATGAAGGGCTACTGGAACCGCCCCGACGAGACTGCCAAGGTGATGCTGCCGGACGGATACCTGCGCACCGGCGACGTCGGCTACATGGATGAGCGCGGCTTCGTCTACATCGAGGATCGCAAGAAGGACATGATCTTGGTCTCGGGCTTCAACGTGTACCCGAACGAAGTCGAGGCCGTGGCCGCCGCCCATCCCGGGATCCTCGAGGCCGCCGCCGTGGCGCAGCCCGATGAGCGCTCCGGCGAGGTGGTGGCGCTATTCCTCGTGCGCAAGGATCCGGCGGTCACGGAGAAGGATGTTATTGAATACATGCGCCAATCTCTTGCGGGTTACAAAGTGCCAAAACACGTGTATTTCAAGCAGGAGCTGCCGAAGTCGAATGTGGGGAAGATTTTGAGGAAGACGCTGAGAGAGGAGGTGGCTAGGACTTAGCTCTTTTTTGGCGCGCGACCTTGCTTCCCACGAAGGCGTGAACGTGCACTCCCGCTCGTACACAAGATCGAGCCCGCGGAAATGATCCGGAACGTCTCGACACCAACCAGTCATTGATTGTCCTAATGAGCAACCGCCCCTGAACCTGCGAGAACTTCTTGAACGCTTCGACGTGCTCGCGCGGTAAGTCAGGTACGGCGGCGGTCCGCTCAATTATTGGCGCGACACCGGAAGCACTCATGTTGTGCGCTACCGTTTCGAGCAGCGTAGAAAGAGCACGCGCGGCATGTTGCAAAACAAGCGGGTTGTGCCTTGAAATCACCGCTGAGTCGCTGCGTGGTCGGTACACGCTGTTCCCACAGGGTACTACTAGGTGAAGCGCCTTCAGGCGACGGGCAACTTTTTCCGCGTTTCCTCCCCGTCGTTGCATCCGAACCAACGCCTCAATGCTAGGCGCGCGCCCGAGCAACCTAACGGGTTTTGGAGCGCCTTTCCCGTTCAAGTAGCGCCGGTCGCGGTACCACGTATCCAGAGCCATCGAAGCGGTAACAAATTCGTCGGAGTCGTCTTTATGGCCGGGTCGGGCTCGGCGCTCGGCCTTATCGATAGAGCGCGTACACACCATCCGCAGTCTCTCAGATGGCATTTCATTGTTTAGCATGAATGTGAATATCGCGGTAAGGACCTGCGAATAGTCGCGCTCAAGGCGTCTTGCCAAGTTGGGAG
>JASHQW010000007.1 GCA_030038875.1 Gammaproteobacteria bacterium
GCCCTACGTCGTGTGGTCGTCCGCCCCGTCGAGGGACGTCGGCAGCCGGGGTTCCGAGGAGTAAAGCGCGAGCTCAGGCCGCGCGCGGACGCTGGCGCAGGTGCGCGAGCAGTCCGCGCGTTGCCGCTTCCACCAGATCCAGCACCTCTTCGAAGCCGTTCGGCCCGCCGTAGTACGGGTCCGGCACGTCTTCGGGCGCCGCATCGGGCGCGAACTCGAGAAAGAGCCGCAGCCGCTCATGCGTGTGAGACGGCGCGCGGCGCCGCAGGGCTTTCAGGTTCTCGCGGTCCATCGCCAGGATGAGGTCGAAGCGCTCGAAGTCGGCGGGCTCGACCGTGCGCGCCCGCAGCTCGCTCAGGTCATAGCCGCGGCGCTCCGCCGCGGCGCGCGTCCGCGGGTCCGGCGGCTGGCCGAGGTGGTAGGCGGCGGTGCCGGCGGAGTCGACCTCGAGCGCCAGCTCCGGTGCCTCGCGCGCCGCGAGCACACGCAACACCGCTTCCGCAGTCGGTGAGCGGCAGATATTGCCGAGACAGACGAACAACACCTTCACGCGAGGCACATTGTATCCCGGCAACGCGGGTTGCGGCCCGCGCTCGCTGCGTGACCCTGTGGGTACTCATCGCGCGCTGTAGCCGCGCCCCTGGAGGCAGGCGATCATGGCCCGCTGGTAGTCGGCGCGCCTTGCATCGAGCTGCTCCGGAGCCACGCCTCCCGCGGCCTGGGTCGGATCGAATCCGGTCTGCGACGACGACCACCTGTGGCACTCGTACTGATCGGTGGCCTGCTGCTCGGCGCTCTGCCCCTGCTGCGGATAGATGAAGAGATTGTCGCCCTGCGGTGGCGGCGGCTGCGGCGCGGCGGGCGATGCGCCCTGGTCGCCCGGGGGATCGACCACTTCGTAGCCGCTGTTCGCTTGGCTCCACACGTAGTACGTGTCGTTGGCGTAGTAGTACGGAACGCCGCCGACCCACAGCGTCGTGTAGAAGGGCGGCAGCACCGGAACGAACAGCCCGATGGGCGCCCCGACCACGATGAAGCTCGCTCCATACGGCCGGTACCACACCCCGCCCGAATAGTAGAAGCGGCCGCCCGGCCGATCGAACACGTACGGGCGGCCCGGCAGGCCGCGGACATAGCTGCCGCGATCAGGGTAGTAGTGATTGTGGGCGTAGCGCGCATCCATGTGCTCGGGGGCGCGTCCGCTGGGGCGGAAGCCCCCGCGGTCACGGTCCTGCGCCTGCGCGCTCGCCACGGCGAGCGCGAGAGTCACGATCGCAGCCCCAGACGCCCGTATCCACATCGCTGTGTTCTTCATGATCGTTCTCTGGCTCACTTCACACTGTAGCCGCGTGCATCGAGACACGCCGAGATGGCGCGCCGGTAACTCGCCGCCTTCTGTTCCTGGGCGGCCGCGGCGCGCCGATCCTGGACCACGACGGTGCGGGTCGCCTGCGCATTGGCGGCATCGGCCGTGCTGCCGATCGCGCCGCCCACCACCGCACCGGCGAGCGCTGCGGGTGCGGCCTGCCAGCGCGGCGCGATCGCGGCGCCGAGAATCGCGCCGGCAACGGCACCGATGGCGGTATTCGTCCCCGGGGGCGGAGCCGCCGAGACCACCTCGACGCGGTCATGGGGCGGAACGCCGGGCGCGCTCGGATCGAAACCGGTCTGCTGCGTCGCCCAGGTGCTGCACTCGTAGTGATCGCGGTCCTGCTGCTCCGGCGTCTGCCCGTGCAGCGGGTAGGCATATACCTGGCTGATCGGCGGCGGCGGCGGCGGCGGCGGAGCGTCATAGACGGGACGCGGCGGTGGCGCGGCCACGCAGCCGGCGAGGACAACCGCCGCGGCACTCACGGCGAGCGCTGCGAGGCCGGCGCGGCGGAACTTAGGGGTCGGGTTCATCATGGGAAATGCTTCCATGTCGGAGCGAACTGCTCTTTACAAAAACGTTAGGTGTGGGCTCAGGGTTGACACTCAAGGCCCCCTGGCCCACGAGATTTGGATGGCGCACCAAGGGCTTAAGTTCCGGCTAGTGTGAGCAATTGTTAACCCTTCTTGGATCACGTCAATAAGGAATTTTACCCTTCAATGGGAGGGCGCGCCGAGCAGTGTTTGGACGCGCGCGAGATCCGCGGGCGTGTTGACATCCGGCCCCGGCGGCTCGCGTGCGTCGGCCACCTGAATGTGCAGACCGTGCTCGAGCGCGCGCAGCTGCTCGAGCTTCTCGCGCAGCTCGAGCACGCCGGGTGCAAGCGCGGCGAGACGCTTGAGCGCCGCCACGCGGTAAGCATAGATCCCCACATGCCGCCGCGCGCCACCGAAATCGGTCTGACTCGCGAGGCCTGCAGCCGCACCCGCGCGGTTCCAGGGAATCGGCGCGCGGCTGAAGTAAAGCGCCCGCCCGTTCGCATCCGTCACCACTTTTACCGCGTTGATGTCGAGCAGCTCCTCGACCGAGCCGATACGGGTCGCGAGCGTGGCGATGTCCGCTGCCGGGACCGCATCCAACAAGACAGCAACCTGGGCGATGAGTGCAGGGGGCATCAGGGGCTCATCGCCCTGGAGGTTCACGACGATGTCGCGCTCCGCCCAGCGCCGTGTCTCGGCCACCTCGGCGATGCGGTCCGTGCCCGAGGCGTGCGTCGCCGCCGTCATCGCTGCCTCCGCGCCGAAGGCGCGCGCGGCGCCGGCAATGCGGGCGTCGTCGGTGGCGATCAGCACCTCCTGGGCGCCGGCGGCGCGGGCCCGCTCATACACCCACTGCATCATGGGCTTGCCGCCGATCAGGAGCAGCGCCTTGCCGGGAAGCCTCACCGAGTCATAGCGCGCGGGAATGACGACCCGGAACACGGCGGGAGCCTCAGCGCTAGAGCAGCGGGTCGTCGGCGGCGAGCTGGCGCGCCTCCTCCTCCAGCATCACCGGCACGTCGTCGCGGATCGGATAGGCGAG
>JASHQW010000008.1 GCA_030038875.1 Gammaproteobacteria bacterium
GCGAGCGTACAACATAACATCAGCAGCGCCGCGCAGAATGCTGATGCAGCCCGGTGCCGGCTCCCCATGGCGCATGCGTCTTGTTACTGGGCACCCGGGTCGCTGGTAACGCTGAAGTCGCCGGCGTCCGAGTGGCCGTGGATGAGGATGCGGGTGGCAGCGGACAGGCTCGTGCCGGCAGGCAGCTGCCAGTGGGCGGTGGTTCCGGGCAGGAGGTAGCGCGACGTGTCAGCGTGCAGTTTCTGCGCTTCGTGATCGGCGCTCTGCGCGTCGAAGTTGAGGATCTGGACGTGAGCGGTGCCGTGGTTATAGGCCCGGATGTCCAGGGTGCCGTCCGGCAGCAGGCTGTGGTGCCAGGTGAGATCGGCCCCGGTGCGCGACTGCGCAGCTACGAATATCGGCAGCGTGATGCTCAGTGCGACCCGCAGCCCGGTGCTGTTCGGGCCCGCGGCCTGGGGGACCTCCGACAGCACCAGGCGGTAGTCGAGCTCACGCGACGGATCGGGCTTGCGCAGCAGTGCCACGCGCAGCACCTGCTGCCCCTTGGGCGGAATGGTGAACAGCGGAGGTGTCACCAGCAGATCGTGCGTGTCGTCCAGCTGGTCACGATCGCCGGGCTGCGACCAGGCGGCCGGCCGCGCCTGCACGACCACCGGCGCGTCCTCCTGATTACGCAACGTCAGCACGGCGGTGCTGACGGTTGAACTTAACTCGACGCGGATCGGGGCAACCGCGAGGGTGCTTGCCGCGGCGGTTCCGCCGGCGGCAAGCACCACGCACAGTGTCCCTGCGATCGCCCTCATCAGCTCAGTACGTCACGGTCACGGTGATCGTGTCCGTGTAGAGCGTGCTGGCTCCCACGACAGGCGCTGCCTGGTTGGTCGCGTTGTCGGGCAACTGGCCGTACACGGTCAGCACCTGTGCGTCCGCGGCCGCCATGCCGGTGCCGGTGCCGGCCTGCGTCTTGGAGCTGCCGGTGCCGTCACCCCACACGGTGGCGTAGGTGTTGGTGGTGTACAGGTTGTACTGCAACGTGCCGGCGCCACCGGTTTCGGCCATGAGGCGCTGCGCGATGGTGCCGCCGGTCGTCGTGCCACCGTTCAGCGCCACGGTGAACGTGGTGCCGTTGGTGCACAACACCGAGACGGTGCTGGTGGAAGTCAGCGTGCCACCACCCGGGGTGTAGTTTCCGAAGCCGAGATTGGTAGCCGCTACCGTGCAGTTCTTGAGGACCGTCGCCGAGACCTGGAAGGTCGTGGTGGCCGTAGCTGCTTGGGCGGCGCCGGCAGAGGCCAGCAGCGCGCCCGCACTGAGACAGGCAATAAAATTGCGCATAAAACTCCCGAACGTTTATAGAAAAGCAAATCGAGCGCGGCTTCCGTTGCTGCTTATCGCAGCTCCCTGCCGCTTGTTGCGGTTAAGAGTGAAGAAAAAGCCCGGGAAATTGCGGACATAAGTCCCATTTATAGGACTGCTCTGACACTTATTTCCCGGATTTGAGAAGCGCTCGACGCTCGCCGGGGCGCGCCGCTTAGAGCGGCGGCGAGCGCGTGGGGTGTGCGGTGTGAGTCAGGTCACACAGCACGCCGCGCCCGCCGCGACGGGCGTTACACGGGGACTTCAGTAGGTGACGGTCACCGTGATCGTGTCGGTGTACAAGCCCGGGGCGAGATCCACGTTGGCCGGGGAGTCGGGCAACTGGCCGTAGACGGTCTGAGTGATCGCGGCCCCGCTCATCAGTCCGCGGCCGACTGCGCTGACGGTCGCCGTGCTTTGCGTTCCATCGCCCCACACCGTGGTGTGCGCCGCCGAAGTGTAGAGATTGTACTGGAGCTTGCTCGCGCCAAAGGACATGAGTCGCTGGGTCACCGTGCCGCCGCCGGTGCCGGCGTTGAGGGCGACGCTGAACGGTGCGCCCTTGGTGCAGCTTACCGCAAGCGTCGTGCTGGCTGACATGCTGCCCTGGCCCGGCTGATAGGTGCCAAAGCTCAGCGGATTGGCAGATACGCTGCACGCCGTCGAGAGCGTCACGGAGACCATGATCGTGCTGGTGGCCGTCGCGCCCGGGGCATCGCCGGCTGCCGCGACCAGCAGGGCGGCTCCCAGGCAGCTGAGCAGCAGTCTCGCCCGGGAGTGTCCCGAGCGGTTAAGTGAAACCATGGTGCCCTCGTTCCGTGGACGCAGGACTCAGACGACTGCGCGCGAGCCGTCTGATCCGTTATCGTCCGGACCATCGGCTTCTTGAGCGTCGGAATGAGTGATCCCTGTCGGCGCCGCGGCCTGACAGGACGGGTGTGACGTGCGGGAGGAGGCGGGGGTATTAAGTGGAGGCGGGGTATTAAGTCGAGTCGGTGTCCGCTTGCCCGGACGCATCCGGCCGTCGCTCATCCTCCGCGGCCTCGTCCAGGCCCAGCTCCCGCAGGATGGCCGTGCGCAGTTCCTGAGCGGCCGCGCTCGCGAGCCTGCGCGGGTGAGCGAACGGCACATCGAAGCTTGCCCGGATGCGCGCCGGGCGCGACGACAGCACCAGAACACGATCGGCCAGATGGATGGCCTCTTCGACATCGTGGGTGATCAGCATCACGGTGTGGCGTTCCTTCGCCAGAATCCGCAGCAGCTCGTTGCGCATGCGCAGTCTCATGAGGGCGTCGAGCGCCGAGAACGGCTCGTCCATGTAGAGAGTCTCGGGCTTCACCACCAGCGCGCGCGCCAGCTCGGCACGTTTCAACATGCCCCCGGACAGCTCGTGCGGGTAACTCTCCTCGAAGCCTTTCAGGCCCACGATGTCGGCGTAGTGATCCGCGATGTCCGCGTGGTCGGCCGGCGCATGTCCGTTGAGTCCGAACATCAGGTTCTCGCGCACCGTGAGCCAGGGAAATACCGAGCCCTGTTGCGAGATGAGAATTCCGCGCGAGTCGGGTTTGGAGTGGAGCGCGCCGTCGATCACCACTGCGCCGGCGTCGGGGCGCAGAAACCCGGCCACCAGGTTCAGCAGCGTGCTCTTGCCGCAGCCGGAAGGTCCGACGATGGCGACGAACTCGCCCTCGCGCACGCTGAAGCTGACACTCTCGATGACCTCCAGGCGTCCCTTGTCCGAGGTGAATCCCTTGGCGATGCCGCGGATCTCGATCTTAGTGCGCATAGCGCCACCTGACCCAGCGCATCCCTTCCAGCAGGCGCATCAGAGCATCGAGCGAGAGCCCGATCAGGCCGATGATGATCATGCCGGCGACCACCAGATCGTAGCGATTCCCGGCGTTGCGCGAGTCCATGATCATGTAGCCGAGGCCTGAGTGGAGCGCGATCATCTCCGCCGCCACGACCACCAGCCAGGCAACGCCGAGTCCGATGCGCATGCCCACGACGACCTGGGGAAGCACCGCCGGGATCACCACGCGCGTGAACAGCGTGCGGCGCGAGACGCCGAAATTCTCGGCGGCCCGCAGATAGCGCTTCTCGATCGTGTGCACGCCGACGGTGGTCTGTACGACCATGGGAAACACGGACGAGATGAAGATCAGATAGATGGGTGAGGCATCCCCGACGCCGAACCAGAGAATGGCGATCGGAATCCATGCAATGGGGGAGATCGGCCGCAGGATCTGGAAGAGGGGATTCAGCATCCGGTAGGCGCCGCGCACCCACCCCATCCACAGACCGAGCGGCACGGCGACGCATACGGCCACCCCAAAGCCGATGCCGACCCTGAGGAGCGAGGCGCTGATGTGCTGCCAGAGCGTGCCGTTCTCGATCAGCTCCCAGGTTCCGGTGACGACCATCCAGGGCGTCGGGAAAATGAGGCTCCCCGTGACGATCAGCACGGCCCACCAGACGGCAATGAGCAGCACGATGACTGCCAGCGAGGGCAGGAAAGCCTTGAGACGCTCCATGATCTACGGGTCGGTGCGCATCACAGCCGATAACGCTACCAGATATGCCTCAGGAGCAGGCGCGCCTGCCACCAGAATTCGTATGCGCGCCAGCCGAGTCGCGCCCAGGGAGTGCCCGGATAGGGGCGGACGCTGATGATCATCTGACCGCTCGCGTGCGCCGTGCAGGAGAACGTGTAATCGGCCGCCTGCTCGAACGGCAGCCGGAAGCTCTGTCCCGGCATCATCAGCGTGGGGCCGAAGATCTGCGGGACGGCGTCGTGGTTGCGCAGGACCAGGATGTCGCGCACGCCGAGCGTCAGGCGCATGTGGTCCGGCAGGATCTCGACTTTGTCCCCGGACATGCGCCGCGCCCAGGTTCCACGGGGGATGTCGAAGATCTGATCCCGCGAGGCGCTGCGGACCGGCGCCAGTGCGCTCCAGGCGAGCCCCGCGAGTGCGCTTCCCGCTACCGTCGCCAACACGAGGGAGCGCGCGCGCACGGACTACTCTTTCAACAGAATGGTCAGATCGTTCGCGTAGTCATCGGGGCTGTGTCCGTAGGGCATCAGCGCCCGAATCCGGCCGCTGCGATCGATCAGATAAGTAAAGGAGGAGTGCGTGTAGCTGTAGCCGTCGCGGTACGGAATCTTCCTCGCGCTCACACCGTATTCCTTGCGCACCGCCGCGAGCTGCGCTTCAGTCCCGGTGCCGCCGATGAAGGTGCTGTCGAAGCTGGCCAGGAACTTCCTCAGGCGCTCGGGCACGTCGCGCTGTGGATCGACGGTCACGTAGATCACCTGAACGTCGGCCGCGGCAGCGCCGAGCTTGCGGCGGGCGGCGGCGAACGTCGCCAGTGTCACCGGACACACCTCCGTGCACGAGGAGTAGCCGAAGGCGAGCAGCACCACCTTGCCGCGGAAGCGGACGATCTGCAGCTCGTGTCCGTCGGAGCCTTGCAGCGCGAAATCCGGCGCCAGGCGCGGGGGGTCGAACGTTCCGGCCTTGAACGCGGCGCCCGTAGGAGCTGCTGTAGCAGCTGCCGAGAGAGAGAGCGACAGCAGCGCGGTCGCCAGGCCGCAGCGCGCGACGGACCCTGCTGCCGAGCGGGCGTCGCTCATAGCCGGATATCCGCCGGGCGCGCGTTGCGCGCGAACCGCTCGTCCACGTATCTCTCGTACGGGATGGCGTGGGGGATCGTACCCGCTTCGAGCGACAGCTCCATGAGCTCGTCGAACTCCGAGCGGATCATATGCAGGTCGCCGTAGGTCACGCGGTCGCTCGGGTTCTGCATCACGAAGCGGATGATCTTGGGGTCCTGGTTGAAGAACTTCGGGCCCGCTGCAATCTGCACCGCCTTCTCGCGGTGGGCGGGTCCCTCATCCAGCCACCGGCCTGCACCCAGGATCTGGTTCACGAGGTCCTGCACCATCGGCGCGTTTGCGGCGATCAGCTCCTCGCGCACCGTCAGGACGCAGCAGATGTACTTCGGCCACTCATCGCGCGTCATACGCAGGGGCCGCGCGTAGCCCGCGACCTGCGCGGCCGCTCCGAAGGGCTCGCCGGTGCAATACGCATCGACGGCATTTGCATACAACGCGGCCGGCATGTCCGCCGGCGCCATCTCGACGACCTCGACGTCCTCGATGCGCATGCTCTCCTGCGCCAGCATGCGGCGCAGAAAGAGGAAGTCGACGGCGAAGCGGCTGGGAACGGCGATGCGTTTGCCGGCGAGCTGCCGGAAGTGCTGATAAGGCGACTCCGTGCGCACCATGATCACGGCGCCGGAGCGATGTCCCAGCGAGACGATCTTCATCGGGATGCCCTTGTCCGCCAGGTCCATGACGAGCGGTGCCAGCATGTAGCCGGCCTGGATGCGGCCCGCCATCAGCGATTCCTTGATCTCCGGCCAGCCGTTGAATTTCGCGTACTCGTAGTTGAAGCGTGGGGCTCCGGGCGGCGCGGATCGGTTGGCTCTGCTCTTTCCCTCGCAGGCGATGGGCAGGGTGAGATTGCAGGTGACGGCGAGGCCGCCTACCGTGAGAGAGTTCGGGTCCGCTCGGCCGCAGCCGAAGGCAGCCAGCGGCAGCGTCGCGGCCAAGCCGCGCAGTACCTGCCGGCGCGAGAGCAATTCCCGGGTCACTCAGCTCAAATTCCAGTCTGAGACGATGCCGTCCACGCGGACGATCTTATTCTATATAAGGGCGGCTGAGCGGACCTGAGGCGCAGGCGGCAAAAGCCCGTGCGCCGACCTTGCTACGGAGTGCTCGGCTGCCGAGCTAATCGCGGCAGCGGCGCATCGAGCCCCGCCTTTCGCCGCCGGCAAGGAAGCTGATGTCCGACAGAATCGCCGCAGGCGATTCTGTCCAATCAACGGACAAAGAGCTGCCCGAGGTCGCGGAAGGACTTGAACTCGAGCGCGTTGCCGGACGGATCGAGGATGAAGAGCGTCGACTGCTCCCCGGGCGCGCCGGCGAAACGGGTGCACGGCTCGATCACCCATTCCACGTCGTGCTGCCTCAGGCGCGCGGCGAGCTCGTTCCATTGCGCGCTCTCGAGCACCACACCGCAGTGGGGGACCGGCACGCCGTGCCCGTCGACCGGGTTGAAGAGCGAGGTGATCCGCCCCTGCGGCCCGAGGCGCGGATTCAAGTGGCACACCAGCTGGTGGCCGTAGAGGTTGAAGTCGACCCACGCGCGCGCGCTGCGGCCCTCGGCGCAGCCGAGCACCGCGCCGTAGAAGCGGCGTGCCTCGGCGAGGTCCCGCACCTGAAGGGCGACATGAAAGGGTGTGAGCGTCACGTGGGCACCGGCGTGCGGGTTTGCCGGCGATCGTATACGATCGAGCGCATGTCAGCCCACCTCGACTGCACCTGGTCCGGGGTGTACCCGGCGGCTACCACCCAGTTCGACGCGGCGCTCGAGGTCGACCTGCGGGCGACGCAGGCCGTACAGGCCGCACTGCTGCGCGACGGCGTGCACGGACTCGTCCTCA
Source organism: Gammaproteobacteria bacterium (assembly GCA_030038875.1). Lineage (GTDB taxonomy): Bacteria > Pseudomonadota > Gammaproteobacteria > Steroidobacterales > Steroidobacteraceae > 13-2-20CM-66-19. The sequence continues at coordinate 6,865 of JASHQW010000008.1, forward strand.
TGGGCACGGTAGGGGAGGGCAATTCGCTCTCCGCCGCGGAGAAGCGCACGGTGCTGCGCGGCGCGGTCGAGGTGACCGAGGGCCGCGTGCCGATCATCGTCGGCGTGTCGGAATTCACGACCGCCACCGCGGTCAGCTTCGTGCGCGACGCCGAGCGCATCGGCGCGAGCGGCTTCATGGTGCTCCCGGGCATGGTGTACGTGCCGACGGCGGCCGAGCTCGAGCACCACTTCCGCACGGTGGCGGCCGCGACCGCCCTGCCGATCATGCTCTACAACAATCCGCCGTCCTATCGCGTCAACATCGAGCTGCCGACGCTCGCGCGCCTCGCCGACGTGCCGAACATCGTCGCCATCAAGGAGTCGGCCCCCGATCCGCGCCGCTTCACCGATCTCTTCAATGTCTTCGGCGAGCGCTTCCTGCTGTTCGCGGGCCTCGACGACGTGGTGTTCGAGGCCGTGACGCTCGGGGCGTGCGGCTGGGTCTCGGGGCTCACGAACGTCTTTCCCACCGAGTCGCTCGCCCTGTTCGCGGCGCTGCGCGCCGGCGATCTCGAGCGCGCCCGGCGCATCTACCGCTGGTTCATGCCGCTGCTGCACCTCGATTCGGAGCACGACCTGGTGCAGTCGATCAAGCTCGCCGAGCAGCTGCTCGGGCGCGGCTCGGAGCGAGTGCGCGCGCCGCGGCTGCCGCTCGCCGGCGAGCGGCGCGCGCAGGTCACCGCACTGGTCGAGAAGGCGCGCGCCACACGCCCGACATGAGGCGCATCCGCATCGTCGACTCGCACACCGGCGGCGAGCCGACGCGCGTGGTGGTCGAGGGCGGTCCCGACCTCGGCAAGGGACCCCTCGGCGAGCGCCTCGCGCTGCTGCGCGACCGTTACGATGAGCTGCGCACCGCGGTCGTCAACGAGCCGCGCGGGAACGATGCGATCGTCGGCGCCTGGCTGGTACCCCCCGCGGACCCCTCCTGCGTCGCCGGGGTCATCTACTTCAACAACGCGGGCTACCTCGGCATGTGCGGCCACGGAACCATCGGCCTCGCCGTCACGCTCGCCTACCTCGGACGCATCGCGCCCGGCGAGCACCGCATCGAGACGCCCGTGGGCGTCGTCACCGCGACGCTGCACGCGGACTCCTCGGTATCGGTCACCAACGTCCCGAGCCGCCGCGAGGCGCGCGCCGTGCGGGTCGAGGTTCCGGGCATCGGCACGGTGACGGGCGATGTCGCCTGGGGCGGGAACTGGTTCTTTCTGGTCGAGTCTCACGGCCAGGAGCTGACCCTCGACAACGTCGGCACCCTCACCGATTACTGTGCGCGGGTGCGGGCGGCCGTGAACTCCCAGGGCCACCCCGAGGTCGATCACGTCGAGCTCTTCGGGCCGGCGCGGCTGCGCGGCGCCGATGCGCGCAACTTCGTGCTCTGTCCCGGGAGCGCCTACGACCGCTCCCCCTGCGGCACCGGCACGAGCGCCAAGCTCGCCTGCCTGGCGGCGGACGGCAAGCTCGCCGAGGGCGCGGAGTGGGTGCAGGAGAGCATCATCGGCAGTGCCTTTCGCGCCAGCTATCGCCGCAACGGTGCCGCCGTCATCCCCACGATCCGCGGCAGCGCGTTCGTGAACGCGGAGGCGACCTTGCTGCTCGATGAGCGGGATCCCTTCTGCTTCGGAATCCGGCGCTGACCTGATCCGCGCAATGAACGCGCCGCCGTCTTGAACGCACTCACGGGTGGCGCACCGTTGCGCCTCACTCATACCAAGTGCGCGATGAGCTCCCGTTCCCTTAAGCTCGCTTTCATCTCCGTCGGGTTGGCCGGTGCCCTGCTCACTTCCCTGGCGGTCGCCGTGGAGGCCCGCTGGGTCGCCGATCGCGACGTGCAGCGGCGCCTCGCGCATGGAGAGGTCGTCGTCGAGGCTGCGACGGCCTCTGATCCTGACCGTCCCCGCGGACGCGTCCGCGCGGCCGTGCGCATCAGCGCCCCGCCCGAGACCATCTGGGCCGTGATCACCGACTGCCGGGAGGCGCTGCAGTTCGTTCCCGGGCTCAAGCTCTGTCGGCGGGTCGACGGCGCCCCGGACGGGCGCTGGGCGGACATCGAGCAGGAGATCCACTATTCCTGGTTCCTGCCCACCGTCGACAACGTCCTGCGGGCCGACTGCGACCGCCCCCACCGCATCGATTTCCACCGGCTCAGCGGCGATTTGAAGCAGGAGGAAGGCAGCTGGCTGCTGACGCCGAGTCCGGACGGGTCAGCGACCCTGGTCGAGTACGAGATGTACCTCGACCCCGGGTTCTGGATTCCCCAGTGGCTCATCACCCGCACGCTGCGCAAGGACCTGCCCGCCGCCCTTGCCGGGCTGCGCGAGCGTGTCGAGCGTCATCGGTAGGGGCGGCCCGCATAGTGTTCCCCGGCCACTGCCGGTAATCTCCTCCCCGAGGGCCGCAGCCAGGGCCCTGGAGGGGGCGGATGCCAGGCGGGCATACTACGGTCATTCAGCGGGTTCTGGAGCGGCGCGGCCAGAAACCGCCGACCTCGGACGAGGGGACCACCGCGACGGTCGCGGTCATGGTGCGCGTGCTGCCGCCGCCGAAGGCCTTGCTGGCGTTTCAGGATGCGCCCATGCGCGCGTTCATGGAACAGCGGGTGCGCCCTGACATGCTCGACTACGATTCGGTGGCCGACGACGCCGAGGCGCTGCGGCGTTTCGAGTCGGAGTTTCGTCCGGTGGTGCTCACCGACAATCCCGAGCTGATACGCAAGATCCGCGCGCGCTCCGCACAGCGCGCTCCCTACATTCTCTACGTCGCGGAGCTCGACGATTCCGCCGAGCGCGAGGCGGGACTCGCCGCCGGCGCCGACGACTGCGTAGGGCGGCGCGTGTCGGAGCGGGAGTTCGAGGCGCGCATCGGCGCGGCCAGGCGCATCGCCGAGCTCGAGGCGGTGCTGCGGATCACGCTCGCCGAGAACCGCAAGCTCTCGGCCACGGACGATCTGACCAAGGTCGCAAGCCGGCGCTTCTTCGGCAAGCATTTTCCGCGCGAGGTCGAACGCGCCGGGCGCTATGGGCGCGCCCTGTCGCTCATCCTGTGCGACATCGACAATTTCAAGAAGATCAACGATACGCTGGGTCACGCCGCCGGCGACGACATCCTGCGGCAATTCGGGCCGCGGCTGCAGCGGCAGCTGCGCAAGGGCGTCGACTGGGTCGCACGGATCGGCGGCGAGGAGTTCGCGATCGTGATGCCGGAGACGGCGTACGAGGCGGCGGTGGCGGTGGCGCGCAAGCTCCGCGCCGCGGTCGCGGGCGCGGCCTTCAAGCCCGTCAACAAGACGCTGCAGGTGACCGCCAGCTTCGGCCTCTGCGGGATGGATCGCGTGCCGGTCGGCGAGCCGCGTCTTGCCGAGCGGGTGCTGAAGATCGCGGATGCGGCGCTCTACCGGAGCAAGAACGACGGCCGCAACCGCGTCACCGCCGCGATTCTGAAGGGCCCCGCCGCCTGAGCGCGGGCTGCGCTTAGCCGCGGACCGTTACAGGCGCATTAACATAACGCGAGTTAAAAGTTTGTTACGCGGGAGCGCCGGCCCCGGACCGCGCCCGCGTGGTTGACTTGCACTCCACCGGCGGCGTACGTTCCCCGCCAACAAACGCGCACTGGGGATGATGCGTCTGTCCTGACCTGCAGGGATGCCCCGCATAACGCCAACAATCGCGAGGGAAGCCATGAAGCCGTTGACGCTCGTCAGAATCGTAATGCTGATTGCTGCGTGCCTGTGTGCTGCAGCCGCGACTGCGGCAGCTGCGCCAGGCGCGCGTTCGCCCCTACCTCAGGCGACCGACCTAGGTCCCGTGGATGCCGCGAGCCCGATCGAAATCACCGTGTGGATGAAGCTGCACGATCAGCCGGGCCTCGACGCCCTGGTGGCCGATCAACAGGCAGGGAAGGGCGCCTATCTCTCTATGGAGCAGGTGCGCGCGCAACATGCGCCGAGCTCGGCGGATGTCGCCAAGGTCGCCGCCTTCCTTAAGGCACAAGGATTTACGGTAAGCGCCGGTCAGGACACCCTGTACGTCAAGGCCTCCGCAACCGTCGCGCGCGTGCAGAGCACCTTCCAGGTCGAGCTGCATCGATACGATCTGTTTGGACGCACCTTCCGCGCCAGCGCCCGCAGCGCGACTCTGCCGCCTGAGCTCGTGCCGCTGGTCGCGGGCGTGGGCGGCTTGTCGAGCCTCGGGGCGGAGCCGCAGATTGCGCGTGCCGGCATCAAGGCCGCCACCGGCGTCACCCGCCAGACAGACGCCGAAGGTCTTCCGGCTCGGCCGGTGCCGTTCAACGCCGCCCAACCGAACGGCATCTACTTCTCGGCGCAGTGCTTCTACGGAACGGAGACCGAGAGTTTCTCGGGCGGCGGCGTCAGTGCCACCTACACGGGGAATCGTTATGGCGCCCCGATCACCAACGGGCCGCCGAACGCTGCTCCCTGTGGCTACCAGCCGAGCGACCTCTACACCGCCTACAACCTGAACCCGCTTTACCAGCGCGGCCTCGACGGTACAGGCATGACGATCGCCATCGTGGACGCCTACGGCTCGACCACGATCGCCAATGACGTGCAGGTGTTCTCGGCGGCCATGGGGTTGCCGCCGGCGAACCTCACCATCATCGGCACGCCGACCGAGTCGGTTTTCTCGACTGACTCCAATGAGGGCTGGGCGGTCGAGACGACGCTCGACGTCGAATGGGTGCACGCGGTGGCGCCGGGCGCGAAGATCGTCCTGGTGGTCACGCCGACCAATTACTTCACCGATCTGTTCACCGGAATCATCACCGCGGCCTCGCAGCCGGGTGTGGTGGCCATCTCCAACAGCTGGAGCGGCCTGGATACCGCGTACTACGGGATCGCCGCCGAATATGAGTTCTACCACCCGGCCGATACCCTGCTGCAGGCGATCGGCGCGGCCGGCATTTCCGTCGATTTCAGCACCGGGGATAGCGGCGACAACGCCGATAACCTCGGGGGCCTCTACACGTCCACCGGCTGGCCGGCGAGCTCGCCCTACGCGACCGGGGTCGGCGGAGTGAGCGTGGTGCTCGATGCCCACAAGCACATCGCCTGGCAGACGAGCTGGGGCACAGAGCTCACCGAGATCGCGGACAAGGCTTCGCTCGGCAGCCCGCCGATCGATGCGGCGATGCCCGGGCCGTACAACGAGGGCTTCTACGCCGGCGGCACGGGCGGGTACAGCGACGCCTACCCGAAGCCGTTCTGGCAGGTGGGGGTTCCCGGGGATCGCCGGGGCACGCCTGATATCTCCTGGGTCGCGGATCCCTACACCGGCGTCGAGATCATCTACAGCCTGAACGCCACCAGTACTTCACTGGGGATCGAAGTGATCGGCGGTACGAGTGTGTCTTGCCCGATGTTCACGGCGCTCTGGGGCATCGCGACGCAGCGCGCCAACCATCCGCTCGGGCAGGCGGCGCCGCTTCTGTATCGGCTCCCGTCCTGGTCCGGGGCGATCACGGACATCGTGAACTTCAGCTCCCCGAACAACGTGACCGGAACAATCATCGACTCGGGCGGAACGAACCCGATGCGGGCGTCGGAGCTGGCCGCGCCGCTCAACAACCAGCCAAACTTCGTGAGCGCGCTCTACAACAGCCCGTTCTCGACGCGCTGGTTCGTGATCGACTTCGGGGTCGATTCCACGCTGCAGACCGGGCCAGGCTGGGACGTGGCGACCGGTCTTGGCACTCCCAACGGGGAGGCCTTCGTTGAGGCTGTCGCGGGCGGCCAGAACCAACAGTAAGGTCGGGGTTGATACGGCCCGGCCGGCTGAAAAGCCGGCCGGGCTTTTTCTTTGTGCGGCACGTTCAGCGCTCGTAGCGGATGAACGAGGTACGGCGGGCGAGCGTGTCGTAGAGCGCGCGCCCCTCGGCGTTGAATTCCTGCGTCAGCCAGTAGACCGAGGCCGCTTGCGCGCGATCCGCCGCCTCGTACACCGCGCGGATCAGCGCGCGGCCGACCCCGCCGCCGCGTGCTTCCGGGTCGACGTAGAGATCCTCGAGGTAGCAGCTGTCGCGCAGCGACCAGCTCGTCGGATGAAACTGGAAGTGCACTAGGCCGACGAGCCTCCCGGCGCGCTCGGCGACGAGGCCGTGGAGCGGCGCGTGCGCATCGATGAGCCGTGCGAAGGTGCCCGCGGTGACCTCCTGCGGGAGGTGCTGCCGGTAGAAGCGCAGGTACCCCGACCACAGGGCGCTCCATTGCGCACGGTCGTCGGCCCGTATCGGCCTGATCTCGATCATGGATGCCTCGCCTCGCTTCAGCGATCCAGCTCCGGATAGTGCCGGAAGAGATCCTCGTTGTTGAAGGGCAGGCGGCGGCCGGAAGTCGCGTAACGCGCGATGCGCGGCCGCTCGAACACGGCGTCGTGCAGTGCGGCGAGCCGCGGCCGCTTGCGCAGCGCCCTGGCGGTCGCCTTCGGGAAGGCGTAGCGGAGTCCCGCGATCACCTGTGCCATGGACAGGTCGGCGTAGCTCACGCGCGCGCCCACCATCCACGGCCGATGCGCGCGATTGAGCTCGAGTATGCGCTCGAAATAGCCGAGGAATTTTGGCAGCCGCATGCGCAGGAAGTACCGGGTGCAGCGCCGCGCCGGCTCCTTCTGCTCCTCGTAAGCGTAGCCGTCGCCGAGCGGATGGTGGGTGTGAAAGATCTCCAGATAGAGATCGAGGATGGTGAGCGTGAGCTGGTGGGTCCAGACCCGGCCCGCCTCATCGCGGGGCGCAAGGGCGAGCCGCCCGCCGAGGTAGAGGAGGATGTTCGGCGTCTGCGCGATGAGCTGCCGGCCGGCTTTGAGAACCGGCACCGCGAAGGGCGGACGCACGACGCCGCGCGCCGCCAGCATCGTGAGGATCGCCGCCACGCCGCCGCCCGCGCGCTCGGGCGTGGCGGCCACGTCGCGGTAGCGCGCGCCGCCTTCCTCGAGCGCCAGGCGGATGAACTCCCCGCGTCCCTGGATGCCGGGCCAGTAGTAGAGCTGGTACTGCATAGCGCCTCGCACGGCCACGCTGTGGCGCTGCGTCGCACCAAGGTATCGGACCGCAGCGCTCCTTAACTATACTGACCGGACGCTCGGAGGGACACGAGGAGCGACATGACGACCACATACCGCGAACTTCACCCCGCACGGCAAGCCCGTCGAGCTCCCGAGCGCGGCGGGTGACCGATACGAATGAATAACATCCCGCCGGCGATCAGGGCACTGTCGCCGGATGATCACGCGTCGTGGCTACCGTTGTGGCGCGGCTACCAGTCCTTCTACAAGGTCGACATCCCGGCCGAGGTGTCGGAAGTGACCTGGCGGCGGCTCAATGACCCTCGCGAACCGATGGCGGGCGCGCTGGCATGGTCGGGCGCGAGCGCGGTGGGCCTCGTCCACCACATCCGTCATCGCTCCTGCTGGACGGCGGCCGACTACTGCTATCTGCAGGACCTGTTCGTCGCACCCGAATTCCGCGGTACAGGCGTCGGCCGTCGGCTGATCGAGTACGTGTACGCGCTCGCCCGCGAGCAGGGCTTGAATCGCGTGTACTGGCTGACTCACGAAACCAACACCGAAGCCATGCGGCTCTACGATCGCATCGCCGCGCGCTCGGGGTTCGTGCAATACCGCCACCTGTTGTAGCGGCTCACAGCCGGCGCCCGCTGCGGGCCTCCAAGAGGTGCAGCTGGTCAGCCGCGAACGTGAGCGTCACCCGCTCGCCGACCTGCGGCAGTCGTTGGGGCGGCAACCAGGCGCCGATCGTCGTCATGGTCGAGAACTATCGCACGGGGCTCCCCTGGAAGCCTCGCGGGACGAGTCCTAACTCATTCTCAGCGAGCAGGGCTGATCGACTTTGCGAGCTCAGTGTGACCCGAAACGAACCGGCGGAATTTGGTGGAAAGGGAGGGACTCGAACCCTCGACCCCGACATTATGAGTGTCGTGCTCTAACCAGCTGAGCTACCTTTCCACGGGGGCGCGCATTATGCCGCGCGGACCATTGTCTTTGTAACTCCTTGATTTGAAGATGGACAAAACGCTCCTCGATCACGTGCGTGGCAGCGATCGCACCCCCGGCACGTTTCGCACGCGGCAGGTCCACGTTGGCTCCGACCGCGGCTTGGTGCCGGCGCCGCCTGATCGGGTTGCCGACCTCATCGCGGAGCTCGAACGCTACATGAACGAGCGGCTCACCACGGATTGCCTCGTTCAAGCATTCCTCGCCCACTACCAGTTCGAAACTATCCATCCGTTTCTCGATGGCAATGGGCGCGTGGGGCGGTTGCTACTGTCTTTGATGGTTCACATCAAGTGCGGCCTGCGGTCGCCGTGGCTGTACCTGAGTCCGTACTTCGAACGCTACAAGGACGAATACATCGATCGACTATTTGCCGTGAGCACGGGGGGCGACTTCGGCGGGTGGGTTGCTTTTTGCCTGCTGCCGCAAGGCGGCCGCAAAGCAGAAGAGCAGGGAACAGCAGCCGGCCCGCGATCGCGAAAAGGATCGCGATGGGCCAGATTACGAGCGCTAGTGCACTGCCCGGATCGAGCTCTACCGAGGAGCCAGCGCCACACGAGTTACCTATAGCTCGGTTGTTCCGTATTCATGGAAACGCCCCCAGGTGCTAGCGTTGGTTTGGTTGAAACTGCCATACGATTCGGTTCAGTAGACGGCCATGGGTAATGACATTCTGTCCGCGCGAGGCCAGCTACGAGCCCGTGTCGTACTTTCTTTGGTCGCCGGGCTTTTCTTCATCGTACCTGGTGTCGGCGCTGCAGAGCCTACCGGGAATGGATCAACACCCGGTGGTCTGTCGATCCACATCGAAGGAACCCGGCCACATTTCGGCGCGGGGACAACTTTTGGTGTCATTGGCATCATTACCAACAAGACCAATTCAGAAGTGTACCTGGACGAGGAATATCTTAGGCTCAAAGTGCCTCCAGAAATGGAGGGGTCCCAAGGCAACCCCACTTCGTTTTGGTATGGGGTTCTCACCGCGGCTAATCGCAAACCCCCGAAGCCGAACGACTATCGCGCAATCCTCCCGCTCGGACCGAATGACGCGACGTCGGTCACCTGGTATTGGGATCCTGGGCACTTCTACGGTCGGAATCCGCTTCTCAGGTTCTTAGTCGTTACACGAGAGTTCTGGTCTTTTACGCCAGGCACGTACCGATTAGTAGTGGAAGCCGACTATCGGGACACAGCGGAAGAAACCGAACATCCCCATAGGGCGGTGGAAAGTACGACTCTGGATATAGCGGCGCCCCTACCCGTGCTGCTCTTGGGCGCCGCTATCGGAGGACTCATCGCCTATTTCATTTTGCCACAAGCTCACGCACGGATAATGGCGGTGAAAGAGCCGTCTCGGT
>JASHQW010000076.1 GCA_030038875.1 Gammaproteobacteria bacterium
GCCGCGCCTCGGCGCGCAGCAGCGTCGCCGCGCGCGGCGTGCTGCGGCGAGCGCGCTCGCGGCTGAAGGCGCGCTGCAGCAGCTCATCGGCGAGTCCGCGCCGGATCAGGCGGTTGTGCCTGAGCTTGCGGCGGTAGTGCTGCGCGAGCGTGCGGGTGTTGAGATCGAGCGGCTCGATGCGGGAGCGGTTGCGCACCGGCGGCCGGTGGCGGCGCGCACTCGCGACGAGCTCGTCGACCGCCTTGAGCTTGGAGAGCGCCGGCCAGTCGGCGTAGCTCTTGCGCCAGCCCGACTTCGGCGTGAGCCACACCGCGAAGGTCTCGGCGAAATCCTCGGCGGGATGGGCCTGCGCGTACCACTCTCCGAGGTGGTGCACGTAGCGGCGGCTGCCGGCGCGTGCGCGGTAGCGCGCCGGATAGGGGCGCGAGGCGGGCCCGAAGGCCTCGCGCCAGCGCCGGCGGCGACGCAGCCGGTAGGCGTTGTCGAGCGCGTGTCCGGCCTCGTGGCGCAGAATCCGCATCAGCAGGCGCGAGTTGCCGCCCTCGGCCTCGTGCATGATGCGCCGCTCGAGACGCTCGAGCCGCGGGTGCGCGAGGTAGAACGGCACGGCGAACCCCGGCACACCGTCCGGCGAGAACCACTCCTCGGACAGCCACACGTGCGGGCGGAACTTCAATCCGCGCCGCTCGAGATCGCGATACAGCTGCCGCACGTGTGCGGCGAGCGGCGAGCGTGCGATCGACAGCTTGAGCTCGCAGAAGCGCAGCTTGAGCAGCTCTTCATCGCTCAGCTGCGCCCAGCGGTGCGCGGGTAACCGTGCACGCACGGCGGGTGAGCGGCGGCCGGCGGCTCGTGTCGGGGACATACGTGCGAGCGCGAATTTTCTGGGGTCTTGGGGCGAAGCGCAGCTTAGCCGAAGCGCGCGGGCGATGTCTTCAGCCGACGAGCCGGTCAAGGAGCTCAGCCGCCGAGCTCGAGCAGGGCGTGAGCGAGGAGCCGATCGGCCAAGCCCTCGATCAACTGCTGTTTCATCAGGCTGTTGCGCCACAAAGCAGGGATGGCGCTTGCAGTGTAGTGGGCCCCGGCGAGCGCACCGGTGACCGAGGCGATCACATCCGAGTTGCCGCCGAGATTGGCCGCGGCGAGCACGGCGTTGCGGAAGTTGCCGGTGCCCGCGAAGGCCGCGAGCGCCTCCCCGAGCGCCCCCGGAGCGGTCGCGCCGGCCTCGAGGGACGCGCCGACGCCGGCTCCGGCCCCCGTTGAAGCCCTCGCGACGATCACGCTCCGGGGCTGGCCGGCCAGCGCCGCATGGAGCGCACGGGCCAGCGCGCGGCAGGCGGCGAGCACCGCCGGCGCCTGGCAGGTGGTGCGTGCAGCCTGCGCCGCCTGCTCCTCCGCCTGCTGCGCCTGGGCGAAGAAATACATGACCGCCGGGGTCACCCGCGCCAGAGGCTCGGGGTCGAGAACCTCGGGATCGTGCGAACCCGAGAACGTCTGCCGCCGCCACTGCGCCAGGGCAAGCGCGCGGGCCGTGCCGGCCGTGATGCCGATGCACTGCCCGGTCGCCGACAGGTGACCCTGCTGCTGCCAGCGGGTGTAGCGCTCGACCTGGTCGCCGGCGTCGAAGGCGTTGCGCTCGAGGAGACTCTCGGCGAGACACAGCGCCATCGCGGTGTCATCGCTCCAGGCGCCGCGCGGCAGGCCGAACGGTCCTCCGCCGAGAAGATCGCCCACCGGGGCGAAGCGGCCCGGACGCCTGAACTGGGTCGCGGCGGCGACGGCATCCCCGACGGCGAGGCCGAGCAGCGCGCCGAGAAAGCGCTCGCGCAGCCCGCGCGCGGCCGCGAGCGTCGAGGGCTCGAGCAAGAGGTCGGCCTCCCTCCCCGCCGAAGTCCAGTCGCGGACGTACTCCATCTGGGCGGTGGTCTCGGGGACGGAGGGCCGAAGCGCCGAGCGCGCACTCTGCTGCCAGAGACGGTTGAGCTCGACGAGAGCAGCCTCGCCGCCGAGGCCACCCCGCTCTGCCAGGAAGCATCCGGCCACCATGCCCGTGCGCCCGATGCCCGCTCTGCAGTGCAGGTACACCGCGTGCGGCGAGTCAAGCGCCTGCCTCAGCGTCTCGAGTATCCCGGTCATATGGCCGCGCTCCTCGGGAAGGCCGTGGTCGGCAATGGGCTTGCGGAGGTACTCGATGCCCGCCGGCAGCTCTGCCTCATAGGGGGCGAGCTCTCCGGCCTGGGTGAGATCGATGAAGACGGCGACGCCCGCCGCCGCAAGACGCCTCAGCCGCTCGCGCGTCGCCTCGGGACTCGCACCTCCGGGATACTCCCCGGCGAGGAGCTTCCCCGGCACCACCCAGTAGCAGTTGGCGAGTGGCAGGGCGGCACCCGGCGGCAGCGCTGAGCTTTCGGTGGGAGACACGCGCACCTCAGGCGCGCGCGGCAGGGTAAGCGCCCGCGCGCTCGAGGCTGCGCTCCGCGAGAAGGCGCTCCTCGCGCTCGCTCATGCCCGCTACCCTTCTCAGGTCGAGGCCGGCGAAATCGAAGCGGCGCGGATCGGCGAGATGCTCAAGCTCGACGTTGCGCAGCGCGCGGAAGATCGTCTCGGTGCGTCCCGGGAACTCGCGCTCCCACGCGGCGAGCATCTTCTTCACCGCCACCCGCTGCAGGTTCTCCTGCGAGCCGCACAGCTTGCAGGGAATGAGCGGAAACGCGCGGCCGCGCGCATAGCGGGCGATGTCGCGCTCGGCGACGTAGGCGAGCGGGCGGATGACGACGTGGCGCCCGTCGTCGGACAGAAGCTTCGGCGCCATCGCCTTGAGGCGGCCGCCGAAGAAGAGGTTCAGGAACAGCGTCTCGACGATGTCGTCGCGATGGTGGCCGAGCGCGATCTTGCTGATGCCCTCCCTCGCGGCGAAGCGGTACAGCGCCCCGCGCCGCAGCCGCGAGCACAGTCCGCACAGCGTGCGCCCCTCGGGCACGACGCGCTTCACCACGCCGTAGGTGTCCTGCTGGATGATCCGATACGGAATGCCCACGCTCTCCAGGTAGCGCGGCAGGACCTCGGACGGAAAGCCGGGCTGCTTCTGGTCGAGGTTTACGGCCAGCAGCTCGAAGTGCACCGGCGCGCTGCGCTTCAGCGAGAGCAGCAGATCGAGCAGGGTATAGGAGTCCTTGCCGCCCGAGAGGCACACCATGACGCGGTCGCCCGGCGCGATCATGCCAAAGTCGGCGATCGCCTTGCCGACCGAGCCGCGGAGCCGGGCCGCGAGGCGCTCGAGGGTGCGGGAGGGCTTTGCGTCGGCGCGCTTCACGTCGGGCATCGAGGCGTTCGCGAAAGTAAAGAGCGGGGACGGCCTCAGGCCGCCGCGACGCTCGTGGCGCTTTCCAGGTACTTTGCCTCGACGTAGCGGATGAAGAAAGTGGCCGAGAGCGGCTTGCCGGTGGCGCTCTTCAGCAGCTCCTGCACCGGCACCTTGGCACCGAGGCCGTGCACCTGAGTGCGCAGCCAGGCGAAGAGTCCCGCGAACTCGCCGCGCGCGAGCTGTTCGTCGAGCGCCGACACTTCCGCCCGCAGGCTCTCGTAGAGCTGCGCGGCGATCACGGCGCCGAGTGCGTACGACGGAAAGTACCCGAAGGAGCCGACGGCCCAGTGGATGTCCTGCAGACACCCGTCCAGGTCGTTCGCCGGCCGGATCCCGAGGCGGCTCTCCACGCCTGCATTCCAGGCCTCGGGCAGGTCCCGTACTGCGAGCTCCCCCGAGAGCAGCTGCTTCTCGAGCTCATAGCGCAGCATGATGTGCAGGGGATAGGTGAGCTCGTCGGCGTCCACCCGGATCACGCCGCGCTGCACACGGGTCAGATGGGCGTAGAGATTCTCGACGTCCCACTCGGGGCCGCTGACCCCGAAATGCTTGACGAGCAGCGGCTGCACGTAGCGCATGAAGGGGCGACTGCGGCATACCATCATCTCGATGAGCAGCGACTGGCTCTCCTCGAGGGCCATGCCGCGGTCGCGCCCGACCGGCTGGTCACGCCACTCCTGCGGGAGCCCCAGGTCGTACATCGCATGTCCGGTCTCGTGCAGCGCCCCGAGGAGCCCCGAGAAGACATCCTCGGGAGCGAAGCGCGTGGTGACGCGGATGTCGCCGGGGACGCCCTCGGTGAAGGGCTGCTCGCTCTCGTCGAGCCGGCCGCGGTCGAAGGGGAAACCCACGGCCTTCATGACCTCCACGGTCAGCGAGCGCTGCTTGCCGGCGGGGAACTTGCCCGTGAGCGGCAACGGCGGACGGCTCTCCTGCAGCGCGATCGCCTCGCGGATGAGCGACGGCAGCCGCCGCGAGAGCGCCTTGAACATGGCGTCGATGTCCGCGGTCGTGATGCCGGGGCTGAACTCATCGACCAGGGCATCGTAGGGAGCGAGGTTCAGCGCCTGCCCGAGGAGCGCAGCCTTGTCGCGCACCAGGTGTACGACCTCCTCCAGGTGGGGCGCGAAGGATTCGAACCTGCCCTGGGCGCGCGCCTCGAGCCAGCGCGATTCGGCGCGCGAGGCAGCCTTGGCGAGGCGTGCCACCAGCGTCACCGGGGTGGCGATCGCATGGTCGCGCTGACGGCGCATCTCGCGCAGGTTCGCCACCTGCCAGTCGGCCAGCCCCTGAGTGTTGGCCTGCGCCCGGTCGAGCAGCCGGATGATCCGCGGCGCCGTGAGCAGGGTGTGATATTCGGTCTCGAGCGCCGCGAGCTGCTCACCGCGAACGTCAGCGCTGCCGCGCGGCATCATCACCGCCGCGTCCCAGCGCAGGAGCGACAACGCGCCACGGAAGGCATGCAGGCGCTTGAATTCCTGCTCGAGCTGCTTGTAGGGCGAGGCGGACATGATCTTTCGTCGCGCGCATCGGGCTCAGTCAGCCTTCGGGCACGCAGTTCAGAGAGCTTCGTTCGACCCAAGGGGAAACGTAGGGAAGTCTATCACTTCCCGTGCTCTGCCGCCCGGCGATTTTGTTTGTTTATTTAATAAAAACAGCTACTTATACAGACAGGCTGCGGTGGACCGGAAGGCTCCGACCGGCCTCCGAGGGGGTCAGGATTATGTCGCATCGAGCCCAAGCCAGCATGGCGCGTTTGCGCTCCTCGCCCCAGCGGTAGCTGCCCAGGGATCCGTCGGCGCGCAGCACGTTGTGGCAGGGGATGAGCCAGGCGATGGGGTTGGCCCCGACCGCGTTCCCCACCGCCCGCTCGGCGCCCGGCACTCCGGCAGCCGCCGCCACCGCGCTGTAGGTGGTCGGCCCGTCCGAAGCGACCTCGAGCAGCGCCTGCCATACCTTGAGCTGGAAATTGGTCCCCCTGACCGCCAGCCGTATCGGCGCGCCCTCGCCGCCGCGGACCGCGCCAAAGATCCCGAGAGCCGTCCGCTGCGCGTCTTCGTCGCTGCGGGTGAGGCGCGCGTGCTCCCACCGGGCCGCGAGCTCCGCGGCCGCCGCACGGGGGCGCTCCTCGAACCCGAGGTGGCAGACTCCGCGCGCCGTGCTGGCGATCATCGCGGTGCCGAACGGGGTGTCGCTGAAGCCATAGCGGATCTCAAGGCCTGCCCCGCGCGCCTTGAGCTCCCCCGGCGTGACCGCATCGAGCGTCACGAGCAGGTCGTGCAGCCGGCCGGGACCCGAGAGTCCCACCGCGTAGGCGGCCTCCAGGACCGAGCTGTGCTCCGCGAGCAGCGCGCGGCGTGCGGCCCTGGCCGTGACGAACGCGAGATACTGCCGCGGGGTCACGCCGGCCCAGCGCCGGAACAGGCGGTTGAAATGAAACTCGGAGAGCCCGGTCGAGGCCGCAATGGCGGCGAGCCGCGGCTGCTCGCGGAAATGCGCGTCGATGAAACGGATCGCGCCGGCGATGCGGCGGAAATCTCGGCTGTCGACGAAGCTGTCGCTGTTCGCTTTCATGGCGGTGAATGATAGGCGCGCCCGCGCAGCGCGCGACCCGATTCTTGCGGCCCGCAAAGACCCCCCGAGCCTTCGGTTACACTGCCTGCCGGGCGCAGATCCACGGGCACAGGTGCCGGCAGTGGGGCCAGCGGGCCACCGTCACGCCCACGCCGATCGAGACCGCGAGCAGCAGCGCCAGCGTGAGCCCGATCAGGAAGTGTCGCATGCGCCAATCTTAACCTGACACCGCAGAGCCAAAATAATGAGCGCCGCGCCCGGGAAACTCGCCGTCTGTCTGCTCACCTCGGAGGTAGCGCCGCTCTCGAAGACCGGCGGGCTCGCCGAGGTCACCGGGGCTCTCGCCAAGTCCCTGCACGCCGGCGGGCACGACGTGCGGCTCTTCACCCCCTTCTATTCCAGCATCGATCGGGCGGCACTCGCGGCACGGCCGGTGCCGGCGCTCGAGCAGCTGCCGCTCGCCTTAGGCGCGCACCGCTACCTCATCTCGGTGCTCGAGGCGCAGCTCCCGGGCGCGGGCGGCGCCCCCGTGTATCTCATCGATTGTCCGGCGCTGTACTCCCGCGCGACCCTTTACACCTCGGATCCGGACGAGCATCTGCGCTTTATCGCCCTGACGCGCGCGGTGTTTGCGAGCTGCGCGGGTCTGAACTGGTCGCCGCAGATCTTCCACTGCAATGACTGGCATACCGCGTTCGCCCCGCTCTTCCTGCGCACGGAGTACGGCCAGGAGGCGCTGTTTGCGCGCTCGCGCACCGTGCTCACGATTCACAACATCGGCTATCAGGGAATCTTCCCGGCCGCAGACATCGCCGATCTGGGTCTCCCTCCTGGCGACAGCCGTCTGCTCCATCAGCACGACCTCGCCGCAGGGCGCATCAATGCGCTGCGCCATGGGATCCTCTACGCCGGCGCCCTCACCACGGTGAGCCCGACTCACGCCCGCGAGATCTGCACCGCGCAGTACGGCATGGGACTCGACGACAGCCTGCGCTCGCGGGAAGACGCGCTCAGCGGCATTTTGAACGGCGTCGACTACGACGAATGGGATCCGCGCCGCGACCCCTGCCTGCCGCTTCACTACGATCCGGACCACCTCGCCGGCAAGGCGGCGCTCAAGCGGCGGTTCCTCGCGCGCATGGGCCTCACGACCGCGCCCGAGGTGCCGCTCGCCGGCGTCGTGAGCCGGCTCGCCGCGCAGAAGGGCATCGAGCTCATGTTCGAGGCTCTGCCGAAGGTGCTCGCAAAGCGCCCGCTCGCCCTCGCGGCGCTCGGCAGCGGGGAAGCGAAATACGAGCAGTTCTTCGCCGGACTGATGCGCTCCTTTCCGGGCCGGGTGGTGTTCGAGAGCGGCTACGATGAGGAGCTCTCGCACTGGATCGAGGCCGCGGGCGACCTGTTCCTCATGCCCTCGCGCTACGAGCCCTCCGGGCTCAACCAGATGTACAGCCTGTGCTACGGCACCGTGCCGGTGGTGCGCCGCACCGGCGGACTCGCCGATTCGGTCGAGCCCTACGACCCGCAGAGCGGCCGCGGCACCGGCGTGGTGTTCAACGATTTCGACCCGCCGGCGCTCGAGTGGGCGCTCAACACCGCGCTCGACCTGTATGCGCAGCCGGCGCACTGGACACGGCTGATGCGCAACGGCATGAGCCGCGACTTCTCCTGGCAGCGCGCCACCGGCGAGTACGTGGGCGTTTACCGGCGCCTCACTGCAGCCTGAACGTGCCGTGCTGCTCGAAGGGGATCGACTGCAGCCAGCCCTCCGACAGCGAGATCTTCCCGGTGAGGCGATAGGGAACGCTCGTGAGCGAGTCGGCCGGGCGCGCGAGCAGCCGCATCAGCGTGCCGGCCACATTGGTGGTCACGTTCATGTCGAACTCGGCCTCCCCGAGCGCCGGCACCACGAAGCTCGCCGCGGACGCGCCCGTCGCGAACGGCTGCCCGTCGACGTCCAGCGTGTACTCGATCCCCCTGACCGGGAGCGTGCGGTCGTTGGGGTTCTTGACGTGCACGCGCACCTTGAGGTGCTGCGCGAGCAGATCGCTCCCCTCGACCTTCACCCCGACGATGGAAAGAGTCGGGGTCGTAAACTTCGGCGCGAGCGCACAGCCGCTGCCGAGCAGCGCGACCACGGCGGCAGCGGCGAGGGCTCTCATGCGGGTGATGGTAGCTCCCCTCCGTCCGGCACTGCATGAATCCGCTGCCCAGGCACACGGACGTGCCCGCCGCCGCAGGCGGCGAGCGGCGAGCAAAAACCACGCTTTTTGCTCGCCGTGCGAGGGGCGCGACAGGGGCGAGGCGCAAAGCGCCGAGCGGGCGCACAGGGGCGAGGCCCGAAGGGCCGAGCGGGCGGCCAGGATGGCCGCCCAGGGCTTGCGCGCAGCAGGGACTGCGCAGCGCAATGTGCGCCCAGGGCTTGCGCGCAGCAGGACCGCGCAGCGCAATGGCGCGATCCCGAGCAATTCATATCAGCTGCGGCCGTACACCGCGTTGAGCTCGGCATAGCGGCGCGCGAGAGCCGGGGTGAGCGCCGCGGCAGGCAGCCGCCAGGACCAGTTGCCGTTCACCGTGCCGGGCGTGTTGAGACGCGCCTCGGAGCCGAGCGCGAGCAGGTCCTGCACCGGGACGATCGCGAGCCGCGCCACCGAGCCGAGCGCCGCGCGGATCAGTGCCGCGGGAATCGCGCTCGCGGCGGCGCCCAGATAGAGGTCTACGCGGGCGGCGGTCGCCGCGTCGAGACGCGAGTACCAGCCGAGCGTCGTGTCGTTGTCGTGGGTGCCGGTGTAGACGACGCTTGCGCGCTCGTGCAGGTACGGCCGATGGGGATTGGCGGCGTCGCCATCGAAGGCGAACTGCAGCACGTGCATGCCCGGGAGGCCGAAGTCGTTGCGCAGCGAGAGCACGTCGGGCGTGATGACTCCGAGGTCCTCGGCCGCGAGCGGCAGGTCGCTGAACTCCTCGCGCAGCCGCGCGAGCAGCTCGGCGCCCGGCGCCGTGTGCCAGGCGCCGCCGCGTGCGTCCGGTGCACCCGCCGGCACCGCCCAATAGGCGGCCAGCGCACGGAAATGATCGAGGCGCAGCAGATCCAGCCGCGAGAGCTGCGCGCGCACGCGCCCCACCCACCAGGCGTAGCCCTCGCGGCGCTGCGCGTGCCAGTCGTACACGGGGTTGCCCCACAACTGCCCGCACTCGGAGAAATAGTCCGGCGGCACGCCGCCGACCATCGCCGGCTCGCCGCTCGCCGTCAGCTGAAACAGCGCGCGGTGCGCCCAGGTCTCCGCCGAGGAAGGCGCGACATAGAAAGGCAGGTCGCCGAAGAGGCGCACGCCGCGGCCCCGCGCATACTCGCGCAACCGCTCCCATTGCACGTGGAAGGCGTACTGCTCGCGCGTGAGCGCCGCGAGCTCCGCGGCGAGCGCGGTGCGCGCCTGCCCGAGCGCGGCCGGGTCCCGCTCGCGCAGCTCCGCGGGCCATTGCCAGAAGGGCGCGCCGCCATGCGCGCGGGTGAGCGCCTCGAACAGCGTGTAGTCGGGAAGCCAGGCCGCGGAAGTGGCGAGAAACTGCGCATCGACCGGGAGGCGCGCATCCGGAAGCTCGCAGGGGTCGAGGAACTGCGCGTTTCCGGCCCAGTCGGAGCGTACCCAGTACGGCGAGCGGTCCGCGCCGGTAGGCCCCAGCGGCAGGATCTGCCACACGGAGAAGCCGGCCTCGGCCAGCCAGTCGACGAACGCGCGCCCACCGCGCCCGAGCGCCGCTTCCAGCGCCGACAACGGCAGCAGCGCCCCCGCGCGGCGCCGGTCGAACACGGGCAAGCGCATGCCGGCCACGCGCGCGCTCGCACCGCTCAGCCGGCGCTGGCGCGGCGCATCACCCCACCGTGCTCGGGCGAACCCTGCCCCGTGGAGATCGGCTGCGCGAGGGCGAGAGGAGCCTCGAGCCCGAGCCGGCGGTAGAGCGTCACGAGCTGCCGGCGGTAGAGACGATCGAACTGGCTCACCGATTCGGCCGGGTTGTAGTCGCCGAACCACCAGAACCAGTCGGAGCTCTCGCACAGCGCCAGTTGCCGGCCGGCCGCCGCGCGTGCTGCGGCGTCGAGCGCCGCAGTCGCCATGACGCGATCGAAGACCTGCTTCGCCTCGCACAGCAGGTCCCAGGCGCGGTTCTTGGCCGGATCACCCATCCAGGTGGCGAGGGTGCCGTGCACCCAGCTGCCGGCGGCCACCTCCGGCAGCGGCGCCGCGTGCACTCTGCGCTCGAGGCACCCGGAAAGCGTCGTGAGCTCGATGAGCGGGTGGCTCGCGAGCAGCGCGTAGAGCGACCGGAGGAAGTAGTAGCCGTTGAACGGGTAATGCTCCCAGGCGTTCTCGCCGTCAAGCGCGATGAGCACCGCGTGGTTCGGGTCGCCATCGTAGCGCTGCGCGAGCTGCGTGAGCTCGTTCACCAGGTTATGAGCCGCGTCATCGCCGTGCCAGGTCGCGTAGGTGAAGCCAATGAGATCAGAGAGAGTGTCGTCGCGGAAGAAGCAGTCGAGCCCGGCGCCCTGCGGGCGGTAGGGGCGGTTGTAGCTGTGCGGCTCGCGCGCGGCCGCGCTGTCGGTCAGGGCGAGGCTGTTGTGCAGCACGGCGCCGCCGCTCGCGGCCCAGCGGAAGCCGTGCGCGCCGAGCAGCTCGAGCGTCGCGGCGCTGATCGCGCCCTCGGCCGGCCAGGTCCCCGCCGGACGCGCGCCGAAGGCGCGCGTGAACACCCGGATCGCCTCCTCGACGTGCCAGGTGGCGCGCGCGGCGCCGCCCGGATACGCCGCGTGCTCGGGCAGCGCCATGGCGGGTACGGTATCGCGGGCGCAGCGGAAATCGAGCAGCAGGGGAATGATCGGATGTGCGTACGGCGTGACCGACAGCTCGCACTGACCCCGCTCGGCGAGCGCGCGGAACCGCGGGATCACCTGCGCCACGAGATCGGCGATCAGCGCGAGGAACTCGCGGCGCTGCGTGTCGCTGAAATTGCGCCCGCGCTCGGTGAGCTGTGCGATCAGCGGGTCGGTGCGGCGCACCGTCTCGCCGAGCCACGCCAGGTGGTACCAGACGGCGAGATCGTGGATGAAATGGTCCGAGGCATAAGTCACCCGTTCCGGGGTCGCGAGCGTGTCGGCGATGGTCGCAAGCTCGAGGTACGGTCCGAAGCGCTCGATCATCTGCTTGCGCTGCGCGCGCAGGCAGGCGTTGAGGAGCGCGAGGCGCGC
>JASHQW010000077.1 GCA_030038875.1 Gammaproteobacteria bacterium
GTAGTGGCGCAGCAGGCGGTTGCCGATCGAGTGAAAGGTGCCCGCCCAGCTGAGACGCTGCGAGATCGTGGCGCTCACGCCGCCCATCGATTCGTTCAGCGCCTTCTTGGTGATCTCGTGCGCACGGCGGCGCATTTCCTGGGCCGCGCGACGCGTGAAGGTGAGCATCAGGATGCGTGCCGGATCGACGCCGTGGATCACCAGGTGCGCTACGCGGTGCGCCAGCGTGTCGGTCTTGCCGGTGCCGGCCCCGGCGAGAATCAGCAGCGGCCCCGCCGCGAAGCCCTTGTCGGCCAGCGGCTCGCCATGCGTCACCGCCTTGCGCTGCGCGGCGTTGAGCTTCTCGAGGTGCGCGGTGGTGGGCATCGGCGCGCCGACTATACCCGCCGCGGCGTGGCGCTGGCGACCGGCGGCCGGGACGGCGGGTTACGATGCGTGCCATGAAGCCCCTCAGCCAGACCGTGCATTTCACCGGCCGCGTCATCCGCGTCACCACGGACGAGGTGGTGCTCCCCAACGGGCATCGCGCCGAGCTCGAGATCGTGCACCATCCGGGCGGCGCGGCCGCCGTCGCGGTGGACGCCGAGCGGCGCGTGTGCCTGCTGCGGCAGTATCGCTACGCGGCGGACGGCTGGCTGTGGGAGCTGCCGGCGGGCAAGCTCGAGCCGCGTGAGCCGCCGCTCGGCACCGCGCAGCGCGAGCTCGCCGAGGAAGCGGGCGTCCGCGCCCGCCACTGGACGAGCCTCGGCACCTCGCTCTCCTCGCCGGGGGTATTCACTGAAGTTCTGCATCTCTTCCTCGCGACCGGAATCGCGCCTGCCGTCACGGCGCACGAGCGCGCCGAGGTGATCGAAATTCACTGGTTGCCGTTCGAGACCGCCTGCGAATGGGCGCTCGCCGGCACCATCACCGACAGCAAGACGGCCATCGGGCTGCTGCGCGCGCGCTTTGCCATAAGCAACACACCTGTCGCCGATTGATCCGTGACACGTGTCACGGAACATCCGCCGGGCACGCGGTTACCCTCACGAAGCGTGAAGCGCATCACGCGGGACGACATATTCTGTGAACCGCTCGGGCAACAAGAAGGGGATCGAGGAGAAGCCGGTTGGGCCGGAAGCCAACCGCCGGCGGGTCGGCATGATCGTGCACGATGAGCGCGGCATGGCCTCGGTCGAGTGGCACGACGCGCCGACGGATGAGGAGCGCCCGGTGCTCGAGATCCTCGGCAACCCGAAGCTCGCGGTGCAGGACGAGGCGAGCTACGACCCCTACTCGCGCCACAGCGCGTCGCTCCCCAAGCTCAACCCGGGCAACACCACGCGCACCGATCTGCGCAAGCTCTCCGAGTGGATCAAGATGAAGCGCGAGCTCGAAGAGCGCAAGCTCCGCGGCGGCGGCGACGACGAGGGCTGAGGAGCCCCCTCCGCGCAGTGCGCCGCGGCCGCGCAGTGCGCCCACTCCTTTCTCACGAAGTCCGCTCGATATGCGCGCGCTTGCGCGCGTTGCTCAGGCGATAGAAGCGGCGCAGCTCGGCCAGCACTTCGCGCTCGCCGTGCACCGCGTGCGTGAGCCGCTGCTCGAGCCGGCGGCAGAAGCGCCCCGCGTAGCGATTGGCCTCGCCGTACAGCCGGCGCCGCGCCGCGGCCAGGCGCGAATCGATGCGGGTGCGCTCGAACAGCACGCGGTGCAGCTCCGCCGGGAAATGCCGGGGATACTGCCGCCGCATGAGCCAGTAGCTCGCGACGTACTTGTCGACCTCCGCCTGCATCTCGAGCTCGAGCAACGACACCGGCTTGTCATGTCCGGCGTTCCAGGCGAGGTACAGGAAGTGGCTCACTCCCTCGAGCGCGGTCCACCAGTCCGCGAGGTTGCGGCCGTTAAGCTCGACCAGCGGATCGGCGCTCGCGAGCCGCTCGAGCAGCGCGGGGTCGAGATAAAGCGACAGGCTCACCTCGGCCCCGTCGGCGCTCTGTGCGACGATCAGCTCCTCGTCGGCGACGCCGCCTTCGGGCGCGTGCGGCAGCCGCCCGCGGTCCGTCACCAGGAAATCGTAGACGTCGTAGGCCACGCGGACGTCGTAAATGCCGCCGATGAGCTCCTGCAGCCGCGACAACAGCATGGGCCTCAGTGCTCCCGCGTGGCCCCGCCGCCGGCACGCGTCGGCTTGACGCCGAGCCGCTCGAGGATCGAATAACAGCGCGCGCTGCCGGTCTTCAGCCACAGCTCGTACAGCCTGAGGATGTCCCGGTCGGTATGGCGGTAGGAGGTCTCGCTGATGTCGTTGAGAGCGTCCACCAGCGGCTGGAATTTCTCCGAGAGCTCGGCGAACACCGCTCCCAGCACCCGCCCGCGTCCGCGCGCGATCGACTGCGCGAGCTCGCCGTAAGCGCGTCCGCCCATGGCGATGTGATAGTCGATGTCGATGAGGCGCGCGGCGAAGCTGCGCGCGAAGAATCCGGCCACAAACAGCGACACGTCGCCGAGGCGCTGCAGGGCGCGGTGGCGCTCCGCCGCCGTCGGCGCCTCGAGCGCCTCGCACAGCATGACCACGAGCGGCTTCAGGCGCACGCATCCCGGCGGGCCCTCGTAGAGCGCCTCGGAGCGCGAAAACAGCGTGAGCAGATTGACTACGTAGTGCTCGGTCTGATCCTCGATCGCGACATGCTGCCGCTGCAGCGCCCCGTGCAGGCTGTCCCGAAAGAACTCCTGCAGGTTCGCCACCGGCACGACTCGCTCGGCATCGGCACTCATGGTCCGCCACCTCCTGCTCATACGTAACGGCCCGTGTAGAGGCTCTCTCTAACGCCAGTTCCTATACTGTGACGCGCTGCCCTGAACGGCGGTTAAACTGCGCGTCGCGGGTTGGCAGCGCACCCGCAAGAGTGCTAACCAACCGCTGCGAGGGCAGCCGTGCAGACGAGTCCGTTAACTGGTTCACGGACGATATTTCTCGGCCTGTCGGGCTATCACTGGCTGGTGATCGCGGCCGGTTGGGCCGGCTGGGGCTTCGACGTCTATGACGCCGTGCTCTTCAACTTCGTGGCGCGCAACTGCATTCCGACACTCCTGCACCTCACGCCCGGGTCGCCCGGGGCTAAGTCGGCCGTCGCGTTCTGGACCGGCGCCATCACCTCCGTACTGCTCGTCAGCTGGGCAGCCGGCGGGATCCTCTTCGGATGGATTGCGGACCGCATTGGGCGCAAGCGCGCCCTGTTCGCAACGATCACGGTGTACGCGCTCGGCACCGGGATGTGCGCGCTCTCGACCAACCTCTGGCAGCTGATCCTGTGCCGCACTTTCGCCGGCCTCGGCATCGGCGGGGAATGGGGCATCGGAGCGGCGCTGGTCGCGGAGGCAGTGCCGGAGGATCGCCGGGTCGAGGCCGGAGTCATCATGCAGACCGGCTCGCCGCTCGGCGTGGTGCTGGCCGCCATCGTCAACTACCAGGTCGCCGGCGTGTGGCTCGCGCACTCGCCGCAGAGCGCCTGGCGTTACGTGTTTCTCGCGGGCCTCCTGCCGGTGCTGCTCGCGATCGGCGTGCGGGTGTTCCTGCGCGAGAGCGAGCGCTGGGAAGCGAGCCGCGCGGCCGCGCCGCCGTCCTCCCCGCGCGAGCTGTTCACGCCGTCGCTGCGCGCGGCGACGCTCGGCGGCTTGTTCGTCGCCGCCGTCGCGATCCTGAGCTGGTGGGGCGTCAACGCGTTCGTGCCGCTCCTCGGCGCGAGCCTCTCGGCCGCCGAGGCGCAGCATCTGCGCCTCGGCGCGAGCGAGGCGCAGGCACTGGCCGCGGCGTGGCAGGCGCACGCTTCCAACGCCTTCAATCTCGGCGGCCTCGCCGGCGCCTTCGCCGCCGTGCCGCTCGCGCGGCTCCTCGGCCGGCGGGCGATGTTCGCGAGCTACTTCCTGTTCTCGGCGCTCGCCGTGTTCGCAACTTTCGGGCTCGAGCTCGCACCGCAGACACGCCTCGCGCTCCTGTTCGTGGTCGGCGCGGGCGTGTACGGAGTGTTCGGCGGCTTTACCTTCTACCTTCCGGAGCTGTTTCCCGCGCGGGTCCGCGCCACGGGCGCAGGCTTCTGCTACAACACCGGTCGGGTGCTCGCGTCCTTCGGCCCATTGGTGGTGGGCTCGGTGTCCGCGGCCGCCGGCGGCTCGAGCGCCGCCCTGATGCAGGTACTCTGCTGGCTCGGGCTGGTACCGCTCGCCGCGGCGCTGGTCTCGTGGTTCGTGGTGGTGGAGACACGCGGCCGGACGCTGCCGGCCTGAGAGTAGTGCACGCGGCTCAAGTGCCGAGGCGCGCGGCGAGTTCACTGCAGTCCCGGACACTCAAGTCCGCGGGCGCGAGGTCGGAAGGCCAGGGGGAGGCACGGCGGTTCATCCACGCGCTGCGGCACCCGGCGGCACGCGCCGCCGCGACGTCGAGCCAGGGGTCGTCCCCGACGTAGACGATATTGCGCGGCGCGAGCTTGAGCTCGCTCGCGAGCCGCTCGAAGCAGCGGCGATCGGGCTTGCGGGCGCCGATCTGGCGGGCATTGAGCGACACGGCGAACGCGGACTCAAGCCCGATACGGGCGAGATCGGCGTTGCCGTTGCTGAGCGAGGCGAGCGTGAAGGCGCGCTTCAGGCGCGCCAGCCCCGGACGCACGTCCGCGAGGATCTCCACCTCGCAGCGCGCGGCGAGGAACACCTCGAAGGCGCGTGCCGCGATGTCCTCCCGGTAGCCGCACTCGCGCGCGTGCCGCTCGAGAGCGGTGAGTCGCAGATAGGTGACGTCGTGGGCGTTGTGCGGCTCCTCAAGCGCCAGCTCCGCGCGCGCCGCGCGCATGTCCTCGAGCGAGACCTGCTCGGGGATGCGCGGGCAGTGCTGGTGCAGCCACTCCAGCATGCGCGCTTCGGCCCGGGCCAGCACCGGCTCGACGTCCCACAGTGTATTATCCAGATCAAAAGCGACGGCGCGCACGTCGTTCAGCACAAGTTGAAGGTTACCACTAAGTGGCGCAGCTCACTCTGGCCATCGGCAACAGGAACTATTCCTCGTGGTCGCTGCGCGCGTGGATCGCGCTCCGGCACCTCGGCGTGCAGTTCACCGACCTCGTCATCCCGCTCGACCACCCCGATACGCACGAGCAGATCGATCGCTACGGGCCGAGCGGCCGCGTGCCGGTGCTGCGCGCCGGCGACCTCGCCATATGGGACTCGCTCGCGATCTGCGAGTACGCGGCCGAGGTCACGGGCAAGGGCTGGCCACGCGAGCGCGAGGCGCGCGCCCTGGCGCGCTCGATCTCCGCCGAGATGCATTCGGGCTTCGCCAACCTGCGCGCGCTCTGGCCCATGAACGCGCGGGCGCGCAATCGCCGTACGGCGATGACGGCGGCGCTCGCAGCCGACGTCGAGCGTATCGATGAGATCTGGAACGATTGCCGTCATCGCTTCGGGGCCGGCGGGCCGTGGCTGTTCGGCGCCGAATACACCATCGCGGATGCGATGTACGCGCCGGTGGTGCTGCGCTTCAACACCTATGGCGCGCGCGTCTCCGACACCGCGCGCTGGTACATGGCGAGCGTGCTCGAGGACGCCGCCCTGCAGGAGTGGATCTCCGCGGCGCGGGCCGAGGCCTGGACCATTGCCGCCGACGAAGTCGGCTGAAAGACACCCGATGCGTCCGCACCTGTCTTGCGCCGCGCTCGTGTGCCTGCTCGCCACCGGCCCCGTCCCGCTGGCGCGCGCCGCATCGGCCGCACCCTTCACGGCCGAGGACTTGAATGTCCTGAAGCGCGTCGGCGACCCGCAGGTGTCGCCGGACGGGCGCCGCGTCGTCTACGTGCAGCGCGACACGGACCTGGATGCCAACAAGGGCCGCACCAGCCTGTGGCTGCTCGATCTCACGCGCCCGGGCGGCGCACCGCTGCGGCTCACGGACGGCAAAGCGAACGACTCGAGCCCGCGTTGGGCGAGCGACTCGCGCACGCTCTATTTCCTCTCCGAACGCGGCGGCAGCTCGCAGGTGTGGCGGCTGTCGCTCGCCTCGGGCGAAGCGCGTCGCGTCAGCGACTATCCGCTCGACGTCGGCTCGCTCAAGGTCTCGCCGCGGGGCGACGTGCTGGCTCTGTCGATGGCCGTGATCCCCGAGTGCCCCGACCTCGCCTGCACCCGGAGCCGCCTGGACGCGAAGGAGAAGGACAAGGCCAGCGGCCGCATCTACGACCGGATATTTGTACGCCACTGGGACACGTGGAGCGACGGCACGCGTTCGCACCTCTTCAGCGCGCGGCTCGGTGCCGACGGCACCGCCGGTGTGCCGATCGACGTGTCCAGGGGATTCGATGCAGACATTCCCCGCAAGCCCCTCGGCGGCGACGAGGACTACGCTTTCAGTCCCGACGGCGCGACGCTGGTGTTCTCTGCCCGCATCGCCGGGCGCACCGAGCCATGGTCCACCAACTTCGATCTCTACCAGGTGCCCGTCGACGGCGCGGCGGCCCCGGTCAACCTGACGGCGGCAAATCCCGCCGATGACGCGCAGCCGGTGTTTCTCCCGAACGGCGACCTGGCCTGGCTGGCGCAGGATCGGGCCGGCTTCGAGTCCGATCGCTACCACGTGATGTTGCGCAGCGCGCGCACCGGCACCGTGCGGGCGCTGACCGCCTCCTGGGACCGCTCGGTGGCGCGCCTCGCGGTGGCGCGCGACGGGCAGCATCTGCTCGCGGCGGTCGACGAGCTCGGCCAGCACGCCCTCTACTCGATAGACGTAAAAAACGGCGCGCCGACGCGCCTCGTCGGCGACGGCGAAGTGGCCGATTACTCCCCGGGGCCCGCGGCGATCGTCATCAGCCGCGGCAGCCTCGCCGGACCCGCCGATCTCTACTCGGTCCCGGCCCGCGGCGGCGCGCCGACGCGCCTCACGGACGTGAATCACGAGCTGATGAACGCGCGGCACCTGGGCGACTTCGAGCAATTCAGCTTCGAGGGCTGGAACGACGAGACGGTCTACGGCTACGTGGTCAAGCCCTACGGCTTCGAGCCGAGCAAGCGCTTCCCGGTGGCCTTCATCGTGCATGGCGGCCCGCAGGGAAGCATGGGCAACGAGTGGCATTACCGCTGGAACATGCAGGTATTCGCCGGCCATGGCTACGGCGTGGTGACCGTCGACTTCCACGGCTCGACGGGCTACGGGCAGGCGTTCACCGACTCGATCAGCCGCGACTGGGGCGGCAAGCCCCTCGTCGATCTGCAAAAGGGTCTGGCCGCGGCGCTCGAGCGCTATCCGTGGCTCGACGGCGCGCGCGTGTGCGCGCTCGGCGCCTCCTACGGCGGCTTCATGATGAACTGGATCGAGGGCAACTGGCCCGACCGCTTCCGTTGCATCGTGAGCCACGACGGCGTGTTCGACCAGCGGATGATGTACTACTCCACCGAGGAGCTGTGGTTCCCGGAGTGGGAGATGGGCGGCACCTACTACGACGCGCCGCAGCTCTACGAGAAGTTCAACCCCGTCAACTTCGTCAGCAAGTGGCGTACGCCGATGCTGGTCATCCACGGCGAGCAGGACTTCCGCATCCCCTACTCGCAGGGGCTCGGCGTGTTCACCGCGCTACAACGGCGCGGGATCGAGAGCCGGCTGCTCGTGTTCCCGAACGAAAACCACTGGGTGCAGAAGCCCGCGAACAGCATCCAGTGGCACCACGCAGTCCTCGACTGGCTCGATGCGCACCTGAAAGATTCGGCTCACTAGCCGATGAGGGGAACGGCTCCGCCCATCGTGTACTGCGACAGTACGCCGTTCCACTTCTGCACGGCCTCCCAGCACTGTGAGCTCGTACGCTGCCTTCACGCCTAGTGTCCCTTGCGGAACTTGTAGTCCCCGACCGTCAGCGCGCCCGCGCTGAGCTCCATAGGCGGCGCGGCGGCAGCGGCGCCGCTGTCGGGACAGACCTTCGGGTCGTGCGCGGCGACGAAACCGTCGCCCTTCTTCGTCCAGATGAGCCGGCAGCCCTCGGGCTGCACGTCCTCCATCTGCACGCCGGTGAACAGGTCCTTGTTCAGGTATCCGTCGCGCCAGCGCCCCGGCTCGTTGAACTCGTAGAGCGTCTGCACGATGCCGCGCTTCTCGTCGAGCTGGAAGCTGTACATCTTCTGGCTGAGGACGCGTCGCGGGTCGTCGGCGACCGACTCCTGCGCGTAATACACGTATTTGCCGAGGCGCGGC
>JASHQW010000009.1 GCA_030038875.1 Gammaproteobacteria bacterium
ATCGTCATGGACGTGCGCTCAGCCGAGCTCACCAAGTACGCGGCGAACGCGATGCTCGCCACCAAGATCAGCTTCATGAACGAGCTTGCCAACATCGCCGAGCGGGTCGATGCCGACATCGAGAAGGTACGTATCGGCATCGGCTCCGACCCGCGCATCGGCTACAGCTTCATCTACCCCGGCACGGGCTACGGCGGATCGTGCTTTCCGAAGGATGTCCAGGCCTTGATCCGCTCCTCCCACGAGGCGGGCCACGAGCCCACGATCCTGAATGCCGTCGAGTCGGTGAACGCGCGGCAAAAGGAAGTGCTGTTCCACAAGATGTCGCGCCACTTCGACGGCAAGCTCGCAGGGCGCACGGTGGCGCTCTGGGGCCTCTCCTTCAAGCCGAATACCGATGACATGCGCGAGGCGCCCTCGCGCACCCTCATCGGGCTTCTCGTGAAGAGCGGCGTGCGTGTGCAGGCCTACGATCCGATCGCAGCCGCCGAAGCGCAGCGCATCTACGCCGGGGAGCCTAAGTTCGCACTCGCGAAGAATGCTTACCAGGCGGCCGAAGGGGCGGATGCACTCGCCATCGTCACCGAATGGCAGGAGTTTCGCAGCCCCGATTTCGACCGGCTGCGGGAGGTGCTGAAGAGCCCGGTGATCTTCGACGGCCGCAATCTCTACGACCCGGCGATGGTGAGCCGCTTCGGCTTCACCTACCACGCCATCGGCCGCGGCAAGCCGCTCGCGGTCGACTGACGGCCACCTCAGGGAGGAAGCCAAGCGATGCTCACGCCGGTGATTCTCTCGGGCGGCGCGGGCACGCGGCTCTGGCCGCTCTCGCGCGAGCTCTACCCGAAGCAGCTGCTCGCGCTCACCGGTTCGCGCACCCTGCTGCAGCAGACGGCGCTACGCCTCGAGGGCTTAAGTTGCGCACCTCCCGTGATCGTCTGCAACGAGGCGCACCGCTTCCTCGTGGCCGAGCAGCTGCGGCAGCTCAAGATCACGCCGCGCGCCATCGTGCTCGAGCCCGCGGGTCGCAACACCGCGCCCGCCATCGCGCTCGGTGCGCACGCGGCACTCAAAGGCGTGGCGGCGGAGGCGCCGGACCCCATGCTCCTCGTCCTTCCGGCCGACCATGTGGTCAAGGACATCCCAGCCTTCCAGCGCGCCGTGCGCCTGGCGCAGCCGGCGGCCGAGGAGGGAGAGCTCGTCACCTTCGGCATCGTGCCGACCGCGCCCGAGACCGGCTACGGCTACATCCAGCGAGGGGCCGCGAGCGGGGCGCTCCACCGGATCACGCGCTTCGTCGAGAAGCCCGATCCGGCGCGGGCGGCGGAGTTCGTGAAGTCGGGCGAGTACTACTGGAACAGCGGCATGTTCCTGTTTGGCGCGCGGCGCTATCTCGCCGAGCTTGCGCGCTTTGCC
The DNA here is from genome assembly GCA_030038875.1 of Gammaproteobacteria bacterium. Lineage (GTDB taxonomy): Bacteria > Pseudomonadota > Gammaproteobacteria > Steroidobacterales > Steroidobacteraceae > 13-2-20CM-66-19. The sequence goes on from JASHQW010000009.1 coordinate 1,417, forward strand.
CCGGAGATAGCCCGTGTCTGCGAAGCCGCGTTCGCCTCCGCGCGGTCCGACCTCGAGTTCACACGCATCTCTCCCGAAGCCTTCGCCGACTGCCCCGCGGACTCGATCGACTACGCCGTCATGGAGAAAACCGCGGACGCGGTGGTCGTGCCGCTCGCGGCCGGCTGGAGCGATATCGGCTCCTGGGCGGCGCTCGCCGAGGCGACCGAGGCCGATGCGCACGGCAACGTGACGCACGGGGACGTCCTGAGCGAGGACTCGGAGCGTAACTACCTCTACTCCGAGAGCCGCCTGGTGTCGGCGGTCGGCCTCAAGGACCACGTCGTGGTCGAGACCAAGGATGCGGTGCTGGTGGCGCCCAAGAGCCGCGTGCAGGACGTGAAGAAGCTCGTGTCGCAGCTCAAGGAGCGCGGCCGCTACGAGCACTCGCTCCACCGGGAGGTATTCCGTCCCTGGGGGAGCTATGACAGCATCGAGGCGGGACCGCGCTTTCAGGTGAAGCGCCTGAAGATCAAGCCGGGCGCGACGCTCTCGCTGCAGCTGCATCATCATCGCGCCGAGCATTGGGTCGTGGTCGTCGGAACCGCGCGCATCACTCGCGGCGAGGAGGTGTTTCTCCTCGAGGAGAACCAGTCGACCTACATCCCGATCGGCATGAAGCACCGCATCGATAATCCCGGCACCATCATGCTCGAGATCATCGAGGTGCAGTCGGGGTCGTACCTCGGCGAGGACGACATTGTGCGCTTCGAGGACCGCTACGGGCGCGAGGGCACGAAGACCTGAAGGGCTCGCCCACATGACCAACCTCGATTCGTTCAAGGCCTACGACATCCGCGGGCGGATACCCGACGAGATCAACGAGTCGTTCGCCTACGATGTGGCGCGCGCTTACGCCGCGTTCGTGAAGCCGAAGCGCGTCGCGGTGGGCTATGACATCCGACTTTCCTCGCCCGAGCTCGCCCGCGCCGTGCGGCGCGGCCTGACCGACACGGGCGTCGACGTGCTCGACATCGGCCTCTGGGGCACCGAGGGGTCTTATTTCGCGACCTTCGCCGAGCATCTCGACGGCGGCATCATGGTGACGGCGAGCCACAATCCGCCGGACTACAACGGCATGAAGTTCGTGCGCGAGGGGGCGCGCCCGATCAGTGCCGACACGGGCCTCCAGGACATGCGCGCGCTGATTGAGAGCGGGCGGCTGCCGCCCAAGGCCGCAAAGCCCGGGACCGAGCGGCCGCTCGACATCCGCGGCCGCTACCTCGATCACCTCATGAGCTACGTCGAGCCTCAAAAGCTTCGCAAGCTCAAGGTGGTAGTGAATGCCGGCAACGGCGGGGCAGGGCTCATCATCGATCAGCTCGAGCCCCATCTGCCGTTCGAGTTCGTGAAGCTGAACAACAAGCCCGACGGCACGTTCCCCAACGGGGTGCCGAACCCGATGCTCGAGGAAAACCGCGCACCGACCGCGGACCTGGTGCGCTGCTCGGGCGCCGATGTCGGCATCGCCTGGGACGGGGACTATGACCGCTGCTTCTTCTTCGATGAGACCGGTCAGTTCATCGAGGGCTACTACCTGGTCGGTCTCCTCGCCGAGGTATTCCTGAGGAGGGAGCCCGGCGCGCGCATCGTCCACGACCCGCGTCTCACGTGGAACACGCTCGACATCGTGCAGAAGTATGGCGGGACGCCGGTGCTCTGTAAGTCGGGGCACGCGTTCATCAAAGCGAAGATGCGCGAGGTCGATGCGGTCTACGGCGGTGAGATGAGCGCTCACCACTACTTCCGCCAGTTCTCCTACTGCGACAGCGGCATGATCCCCTGGCTCCTCGTGCTCGCGGTGATGAGTGAGCGCCGCCAGAGTCTCTCGGCGCTGGTCGGAGAGCGCATGCGGCTCTTCCCGGCGAGCGGCGAGATCAACCGCAAGCTCACCACCAAGGCCGCCACGATCCTAGAGCGCGTGCGCGCTCGCTACGAGCGGCAGGGCGCTGCGATCGACCTCACCGACGGGCTGTCGATGGAATTCGCCGATTGGCGCTTTAACCTGCGGGGCTCGAACACCGAGCCCTTGGTGCGCCTCAACGTCGAGACGCGCGCGAACGAGGCGCTGATGCGCGAGAAGACCGCCGAGGTCTTGAAGCTCGTGGAGGCGTAAGCGGTTCAGCGGGGGCACAGTAAAGACGCGCCTGCTCCTGGACGCCTGGAGCGGGTTTGATGCGTTTCAGCGGGAAGTGCCTGCCGATGGCATCGAAGTCCCGATCGCGCGTCAGTAGCTCGAAACCGTGGCGCAGGCAAAGTTGCGCAATCAGGCAATCGATGGCGGAGCGGGGCGTTGTCCCTGCGGCGCGGCAGGTGCGGTAGATGTCTGCTGCTTTCTCGTAGTCTGAGCGGGTCAGTTCCGGTGCCAGCGCGAATGCCGATAGCACGCGGCGCACTTGCTCTGCCTGTTGCGCGTCCCGTACGCCCTGCAGTGTTTCGGTAAGCACGAGTCCAGCCAGTACCACCGGGCGCAATTCACCGATGCACAGTGTGAGGAGGTCCGCTTCGATTGATCCGAAACCGTTGAAATAATCGATCCACACCGATGTATCGACGAGAATCACCACCGGTTCCGTCGATCAGCGCGCATCTCGTTCAGATCTCCTTCCCAGTGGATCTTGCCTCGCATGCTCAGGAGCTGCCGACGTTGCAGCAATTTCACGTATTCCGCGAGTGCCGTATTGACCGCTTCCTTCTTGGTGGCAAAGCCACCCAGCTGGAATACCTGCTCGAGCAACTTATCGTCGAGTTCGATGTGAGTCTTCACGGATCAATTGTACACGAATTCGCGTCAACGGTGTACACTTAACGAGCTGAGTATATGTACATAGGCCAAGCAGATTAGGGCCATGACCAAGACCATAACGACGTTCTCCAGCCGCGAGTTCAATCGGGCTGTCGGCCGAGCCAAGCAGGCGGCCCGCAAGGGACCGGTATTCATCACCGACCGTGGACGCCCGACGCACGTCCTTTTAACCATCGAGGACTATCAGGCCATGACGCGTCAG
>JASHQW010000078.1 GCA_030038875.1 Gammaproteobacteria bacterium
CCTGCCGATCGAAGGGACTGCCGCCGCCTATGCCGCCGTAGCCCTCAAGCGATCCGGCCGTCCCATTCCGGCCAATGATGCCTGGACCGCAGCCCTGGCTATCGAGCACCGCGTGCCGGTCATCAGTCGCGACCGGTAGTTCGACGCTGTTCCAAGGCTGGTAGAGGTCGCCCGCTCAGTCTCCGACCCGGATCACCAGCGCATCCACTTCGGCCGCCTGCAGCTGCTTGCGTACCTTGTTGAGCTCGGCGAGATTCGTGATCGGGCCGATGCGCACGCGGTGCCAGACGTCGGCATCCACTGCGACGCGCTGCACCTTGGCATCGACCCCCTGCAGCGCGAGCTGCCTGCGAACGCGCTCGGCGTCCGCCTCGTTGCGGTAGGAGCCGGCCTGCAGCACGTAGACGCCCGGCCGTTCGATCGGTGCGCCCGCCGGCAGATCGCGCTTGACCTCCTTGTCCTTCTCCGGCACCACCACCTCGAAGTTCGGCAGCATCTGATAGAAGTCGTACTTGTCGGAGGGTTTGCCGGCGCCCGCGCTGCCCGGGTCGCTGTCCGCGGGCGCCGCGCGGTGCGGATCGGGGCGCGGCGCATCCGCGGGCTCGGCCGCCTTGCGGGCCCCGCCGCCGCCATAGACGAAAGCGATGCTCGCGAGCGCCGCGCCTGCGAGGAGCCCAAAGCCGAACTCGCGCCAGCGCCCGAAGTCGAGCGGGCGGCGCGTCGTCCTCTTGTAGTCGCGGGTGGTGAGTCGTGCCATGCCGTGAGGATCGTGCGCTCAGCTCACATGGTCTCGGGCGCCGATACGCCGAGGAGCGTCAGCCCGTTGCGCACCACCTGCTGAACGGCGAGCACGAGCGCCAGGCGGGCGTTGCGCAGCGCTGCGTCCTCGACGATGAATACTTGCGCGTTGTAATAGGTGTGGAAGGCGTGGGCGAGCTCGCGCAGGTAGTGCGCGAGCGCGTGCGGCGCGCGGTTCTCTGCCGCCTGCTCGAGCACCTCGGGGTAGCGAGTGAGCGTCTGCAGCACCGCCTGCTCGTGGCTCTCGGTGAGGCGCGCGGCGGCGGCGAGCCCCGCGGCGCGGTCGACGGCGAGGCCGCGCGCGGCGAGCTGCTTCATGACGCTCGCGACCCGCGCGTGCGCGTATTGGATGTAGTACACCGGGTTCTCGTTGCTGCGGGACTTCGCGAGCTCGAGGTCGAAGTCGAGCGGCTGGTCGTGGCTGCGCATGAGATAGAAGAAGCGGCAGGCATCATTGCCGACCTCGGTGCGCAGCTCGCGCAGCGTCACGAACTGCGCCTCGCGCTTGCCCATGGGGATCTTCTCGGAGCCGCGGTAGAGGCTCACGAACTGGATGAGCGGCACCTCGAGGCAGTCCGGGGGCTGGCCCATGGCGGCGAGGCCCGCGCGCACGCGCGCCACGTAGCCGTGATGATCGGCGCCCAGCACGTCGATCAGACGGGAGAAGCCTCGCTCGCGCTTATTTAAGTGATAGGCGATGTCGGAGGCAAAGTAGGTCTTCTGGCCGTTCTCCCGCACCACGACGCGATCCTTCTCGTCGCCGAACTCGGTGGCGCGGAACCAGAGCGCGCCACCCTTGCGATACAGCCGGTGCTGCGATTCGAGCACCGCGAGCGCGTGATTGATTGCGCCGCTCGCGGCGAGTGTGTGCTCCGAGCACCAGTTGTCGAACGTGACGCCGAACTCGCCCAGATCCTCGCGGATGTCGGTGAGCATCGCCTCGAGCGAGAGCTCGAGCACCTCCCGGAAGCCGGCAGGACCCAGGAGCTCGCGCGCCCGTGCGATGAGGGCATCGATGTAAGCCTCCTTGTCGCCCGCCGGCGCGTCGGCGGGGAGCTGCGCCAGCACGGCAGCGGCCGGACGGCGCAAGCTCGCCTCGGCGGCGGCGCTCTTCAGGTCCTGCGCCAGCGCGCGCACGTAGTCACCGCGGTAGCCGTTCTCGGGAAAGGGTAACTCCTCGCCGCAGAGCTCGAGATAGCGCACCCAGGCGCTCACCGCGAGGATGTCCATCTGGCGGCCGGCGTCGTTGACGTAGTACTCGCGCGAGACGTCGTAGCCGACGGCGGCGAGGATGTTGGCGAGCGTCGCGCCGTAGGCGGCCTGGCGGCCGTGGCCGACGTGCAGCGGCCCGGTGGGGTTCGCCGAGACGAACTCGACCAGCACGCGCTCGCGCGCGCCAAGGGCGCTCTCGCCGTAGCGCGCGCCGTGCGCGTGAATGCTTTCGAGCTCGCCTGCGTAGGCTGCGGGCGTGAGATAGAAGTTGATGAAGCCGGCGCCGGCGACCTCGGCGCGCGCCACCAACGCGTTCGATGGCAGCGCCGCGACAATGGCGGCGGCGAGCTCGCGGGGGCTCTTGCGTGCGGCTTTCGCCAGGCGCAGCGCGACGTTGCTCGAAAAGTCGCCGTGCTGCGCCTCGCGGGTGCGCTCGACGACGACGGCCGAGACGGGGGGTGTTTGGCTCAGCGTGCTGCCGGCAAGCCTGGAGAGCGCGGCCCGCAGCAGCTGCTCGAGTTCCTGCTTCAATGGCGTTCTCTGCGGATATGAAGGGTTATTCCGCGAACAATTCCTGCAGCGTCGTCAAGGTCGCCACGAGCGTCCTGCGGCTGAGTGCGCCCATGCGCCTCACCAGGCGAACTTTATCGACTGTTCGGATCTGATCCAGCACGATCAACCCCTTGGTACCGGCATGCGTCACGGGTATGCGAAAGGGCGCGGTGAACCCCTGGCTCGTCATCGGCGCGATGATGACCGTCCGCAGGTACTCGTTGAGCTCGGGAGGGGACACGACCACGCAGGGACGCGATTTGCGGATCTCGCTGCCGACGGTTGGATCAAGGTTGACCAGCCAGATCTCGCCGCGCCTCACCAGCTGAGCTCCGTGTCCGCCGCGTTGCCGAACTCACCCGCCAGGAGCTCATCGCCGCCGCGCGCGGCAAGCGCCCGCGCCGCCTCGGCCCAACCGCCGCGGACCGCCCTTCTCGGCTTGCGCAGCACGATCGCACCGCGCTCGACGGTCATCTCGGCTCGGCCGACCAGGCCGATCTGCGACAGCACCGGCTTCGGGATGACGACGCCGAGGGAGTTGCCGATACGGCGTACGGTAATCGACAGGGCTTTCATGGTTGATACAATGTTATTCCGTCCGGCGAGCGGGGTCAATCGCTGAAGGCCCCTTCAGAAGAGCTCGAGCGGATCGACGTCGAGCGCGAAGCGCACGCGCTGCGCGCTCTTGTGCGCCTCGACCGCGGGGAGCCAGCCGTCGAGGAACCGATGGAGCGGGGGGCGCTCGGCGCTCTCGATGAGAAGCTGCGCGTAATAGCGTCCGGCGCGCTTCGCCATGGCCGCGGGCACCGGACCTAAGAGCTTCAAGCCCCGCGGCGGGGTGCCGGCCGCCTCGCGCGCCGCGGCGAGGAAGCCGAGCGCCGCCTCGCGCGTCTTCCCCGAGGCGCGCAGCGCCGCCAAGCGGCTGAAGGGCGGCCAGGAGGCCTCAAGCCGCTCGGCCAGCGCCGCTTCCGCGAAGCCATCGTAGCCGCGCTCGAGCAGACTCTGAAGCAGCGGGTGCTGCGGGAATTCCGTCTGGATCAGCACCTCGCCGGGTTTCGCTCCGCGGCCGGCGCGGCCCGCCACCTGCACGATGGTCTGCGCGAGGCGCTCGGGTGCGCGGAAGTCGCTCGAGAAGAGTCCCTGGTCGGCGTTGAGCACCACCACCAGCGTCACGTTGGGGAAGTCGTGACCCTTGGTCACCATCTGCGTGCCGACGAGGATGCGCGCCTCGCCCGCGGCCATGCGCCGCACGACCTCGTCGAGATCGCCGCGCCGGCGCACCACGTCGCGGTCGAGCCGCGCGATGGGATGGTGCGGAAAGCGTGCGCCGAGCGCCGCCTCGATGCGCTCGGTCCCTTGGCCGACCGGCTTCACCGCGAAGCCGCACTGTGGGCAGCGCGCCGGCAGCGGCGCATCGGCCCCGCAGTGATGGCAGCGGAGCCTCGAGGCGGCGAGATGCACCGTGAGGCGTGCGTCGCACTCGCGGCAGGGCGCGATCCAGCCGCACGCCGTGCACAAGAGCGTCGGCGCGTAACCGCGGCGGTTCAAGAACACGAGCACCTGGCCGTCCGCCCCGAGATGCCGCTCGATCGCGAGCACGGCCGGAGTCGAGATGCCGGCTTCGACCGCGTGGACGCGCAG
>JASHQW010000079.1 GCA_030038875.1 Gammaproteobacteria bacterium
GCTTGGTATTTCACTCACGAGACAATCAAGCACAAATCATGTGTCAGTGGATCTCGACCGGATCTAAACCCGGGTTCGGTCCGGCGGTACCCGAAAAGAGCGCATCCACGTCCCCCGCATCGAACCTGTAGGGGCGCCGGCAGAACTCGCAGGTGACCGTCACCGACCCCTGCTCCCGCAAGACGTCCCTGACCTCCTCCTCCCCCAGCGCTCGCAGGAGCCCCGCGACCCGGCCCTCGCCGCAGCGGCACTCGAACCGCACTGGTGCGCCTCGAAAGAGCCGAAGATCGTGGTCGGAGAAAGCGCGCGCCAGAAGCGCCTCCACGGGGTGCTCGAGGAGCTCGGCCTCCTGCAATCGCCCGATGCCGCGCTGCGCGGCCTGCCAGGCCGCATTCGACTCTTCCTCACCGCCGCCCTTGCCGGGAAGCTTCTGCACGAGCAGCCCGGCGCCCCGGGCCCCGTCCGCCGCCAGCAGCACCCGCGTCGGCAGCTGCTCGGACGAGGCGAAATAGGCCTCGAGCGACTCGGCGAGCGAGCGGCCCTCGAGCGGCACGACGCCCTGGTAGCGCCCACCCTTTTCGTCGGCTTCGATGGTCACAGTCAGACGGCTATCGGTGCCGACCAGCGCGCGAAACAGCACGCCGCGGGGTGCATCGGCCGGCAGGGCGCCGATCGCCCGCTCGTCGAAGCGCGCCAGCGCGCGCAGGCGGAAGTCATGCGTGCACTGCGCGACCAGAAGCCGGACCGCACCATTCCCCTGGAGCTGGAACGTGAGAGTGCCGTGGAACTTGAGGCTCGCCGCCAGCAGCACCACCGCGGCCACGGCCTCCCCGAGCAGCCGTTCCACCGGCTGCGGATAGTTTCCGTGGGCACGCAGCTCCCGCCACGCGCTCTCGAGCCGTACCCAATGGCCGCGCACGGGCTGTCTCTCGAAGATGAAGCGCCGCACCAGGTCGGTTGCGGCGGTTTCCGGGTGGTCCATCCGGCCCACAATGGGGCAGTCCTGCGATCAACTCAACCTGCCCGACACTGGCGTGAGTCGCGTCACGCCGCCCGCGGCAGCCCCGTGGCAAGGTCGCCCGTGTGCCTAAGCTACTGATTTTCGAAACCCGCCGGCTGGTGCTGCCGCTCGAGACAGTGGTCGATGCGGTCCTCGAGCTCGACCGCGAGCGCGGGGGGCGTCTTTCGGCCGCCTCCATCACGGACGCGCGCATCGAGGCGGGCGAGAACCCCGGGCTCGTGCTCGCGGTGCTCCATCCGGACGCAGTGACAGCGGAGCAGCGCCGCTATTCGCTGCCGGCGATCGCCGCGGCGGTGATCCACTACTGCTGGAAGACCAAGATCCCATTGCCGCGCAACTGGACCAAGAGCATCGAGATCGTGCCGGAGGGCTTTGCGCTCGCTCTGCAGGGCACCGTGGAAATACAAAGACGCCACGGCGCCTTCTCGACCCATGCGCCGGCCGACACGAGCGCTCCCGCAGACGAGTCCGCCACCGCGGCGGCCGAGGATACTTAAGCCCAGCCGCTGAGCTTGCGCCGCAAGAGCTCGTTGAGCTGCGCCGGGTTGGCCTTGCCGCCGGTCGCCTTCATGACCTGGCCGACGAAGAAGCCGAAGAGCTTATCCTTGCCTGCGCGGTACTCCGCGAGCTGGCCCGGATTCTTCTGCATCACCTCATCGATCACCCGCTCGATGGCGGCGCTGTCGGTGATCTGCCGCAGGCCGCGCTCCGCGATCACGGCGTCGGCCTCGGCGCCGCCCGACCACATGGCCTCGAAGACCTCCTTGGCGAGCTTGCCGGAGATCGTCTGGTCGGAGATGCGCTTCAGAAGCCCGGCGAGACGCTCGGCCGTCATGCGGCTCGCGGTGACCTCGAGGCTCTCCTTATTCAAGGCCGCCGCGAGCTCGCCCATGACCCAGTTGGCGGCGAGCTTGGCGTCCGCGGGCGCCGCGCCCGCCACGGCCTCGTAATAGTCCGCCAGCTCGCGGCTCGCGGTGAGAACTCCGGCGTCATAGGCCGGCAGTCCGTACTGCGAGGTGAAGCGCGCGGCCTTCTGGTCGGGCAGCTCCGGGAGCGTCGCCCGCACCGACTCGATGAACGCCGCGTCCAGCACTACCGGCAGCAGGTCCGGGTCGGGGAAGTAGCGGTAATCGTTGGCCTCTTCCTTGGAGCGCATGGAGCGCGTCTCGCCCTTGTCCGGGTCGTAGAGGCGCGTTTCCTGCACCACCTTCCCCCCACCCTCCAGGACGTCGATCTGGCGCGCCACTTCGAAGTTGATGGCGCGCTCGACGAAGCGGAAGGAATTGAGATTCTTGATCTCCGCGCGCGTGCCGAAGCGGTGCTCGCCCGCATGCCGCACCGAGACGTTCGCGTCGCAGCGGAACGAGCCCTCCTGCATGTTGCCGTCGCAGATCTCGAGGTAGCGCACCAGCGTGTGCACCTTCTTCATGTACGCCACCGCCTCCCTGGCGGAGCGCAGGTCGGGCTCGGAGACGATCTCGATGAGCGGCGTCCCGGCGCGATTCAGATCGACGCCCGTCACCCCCGGCAGTCCCTCGTGCAGCGACTTGCCGGCGTCCTCCTCGAGGTGCGCGCGCGTGATGCCGACGCGCTTCACCTGGCCGTCGTCCAGCACGATGTCGAGCGAGCCGTGGGCGACGATCGGCAGCTCGTACTGGCTGATCTGATAGCCCTTCGGCAGATCCGGATAGAAATAATTCTTACGCGCAAACACCGAGGCCGGGGCGATACGGGCGTTGAGCGCGAGCCCGAGTTTGACGGCCATGCGTACCGCCGCGCCGTTCAGCACCGGCAGCACGCCCGGGTAGCCGAGGTCGACCAGATTCGCCTGGGCGTTGGGCGGGGCGCCGTAGGCGGTCGCGGAGCCGGAGAAGATCTTGGAGCGCGTCGAGAGCTGCGCGTGGATCTCCAGTCCGATGACGGTCTCCCAGTCGCTCATGCCCAAGCCTTCGGGATGCGCGTGTGCCAGTCGGTGACGCGCTGGTAGGCATGCGCGGCGGTGAGCAGGCGCGCCTCGGCGAAATGCGGGCCGACGATCTGTAGCCCCACGGGGAGCTGGCCCACGAAGCCACAGGGAACGGACAGCGCGGGGAGCCCCGCCAGGTTCGCTCCGATCGTGTAGATGTCGTTGAGGTACATGGTGATGGGGTCGGAGGTCTTGGCGCCGATGGCAAACGCCGGCGTGGGGGTGGTCGGCCCCATGAGCACGTCCACCTGCTGGAAGGCACGCGTGAAGTCGGCGTTGATCAACTGCCGGACGCGCTGCGCCTTGAGATAGTAGGCATCGTAGTATCCGGCCGACAGCACGTAGGTGCCGGTCATGATGCGGCGCTTGACCTCCGCGCCGAAGCCCTCGCCGCGCGAGCGGCGGTAGAGGTCGAGAAGATCGCGCGGGCTCTCGCAGCGGTGCCCGTAGCGCACGCCGTCGAAGCGCGCGAGGTTCGAGGAGCATTCCGCCGGTGCCACCACGTAATACACCGGCACCGACAGCGGCAGGTTGGGCAGGCTCACTTCGGTGAGACGCGCGCCGAGGCTCTCGAAGACCTTGAGCGCCTCGCGCACCCGCTGCCCGTTATCGGGATCGAGCCCCTTGTCGAAGAATTCCTTGAGCAGCCCGACCTTCAGCCCCGCGAGCGGCTGCTCGAGCAGGCCGACGTAGTCCGGCACCTCGCGCTCGACGCTGGTCGAGTCGTTGGGGTCGAAGCCGGCCATCTCGCGCAGCATGAGCGCGGCGTCGGCGGCGCTCGCCGTGAGCACGCCGCCCTGATCGAGGCTCGAGGCAAAAGCCACCATGCCGTAACGCGACACGCGCCCGTAGGTAGGCTTCAGCCCCGTGATGCCGCAAAGCGCCGCGGGCTGGCGGATCGAGCCCCCGGTATCGGTCGCGGTGGCGCCCGGCACGAGCCGCGCGGCGACCGCGGCCGCCGAGCCGCCCGAGGAGCCGCCGGGCACCAGGTCCGGATCCCAGGGATTGCGCACCGGCCCGTAGTAGCTCGTCTCGTTCGACGAGCCCATGGCGAATTCGTCCATGTTGGTCTTGCCGAGCATGACGGCGCCGGCTTGTTTGAGCTTCGCGACCACGGTGGCGTCGTAGGGCGAGACGAAGTTGTCGAGCATGCGCGAGCCGCAGGTGGTGCGCACACCGCGCGTACAGAACAGGTCCTTGTGGGCGATCGGCACGCCGAGGAGCGCGCCGCCGGTGCCGGCCGCGAGCTCCCGGTCGGCCGCCGCGGCGCCGGCGAGCGCCTCTGCCCGCGTCACCGAGATGAAGGCGTTGAGCGCACCCTGGCTCCGCTCGATGCGCCCAAGGAACGTCTCGGTGAGCTCGATGCTCGAGAAGCGCCGCGCGCGCAGTCCGGCGGCGAGCTCGCTCAGGCCGATGTGATGCAGTTCACGCATCGGTGGCTCACTCGATCACCTTGGGCACCAGGTAGAGGCCAGCGGCCACCTGGGGCGCGTTCTGCTGGTATTCGGCGTGGTGATCCTGCTCGGTCACCGCGTCGAGCCGCAGCCGCTGCGAGAGCCCCGGCAGCGGGTGCGCCATGGGAGTGACGCTCGCGGTGTCGGCGCGCTCGAGAGCGCCGACGAATTCGAGAATGCGCGACAGGCTCGCCTGGTAGACGGGCAGCTCGGCGGCGGTGAGCTCCAGGCGCGCCAGGGCGGCGATGCTCTCGATCTGCTCGCGGGTCAGGGCCATGGAAGTGAGGCTTTCGAGGAAGGCTGCGAAGTGCGGAAAATGAGCGGAAAATCATACATGTTGCCTTGCTGAATGTCCTGTCGGTTGCTAGATTACCGAGCACTTTCGGGGTCTTCCCCCACTTTCCGGTCGCTTCATGCTCAAACGCCTGCGCGGTTATTTTTCCAGCGATCTTTCGATCGACCTGGGCACGGCCAACACGCTGATTTACGTGCGCGACAAGGGCATCGTGCTCAACGAGCCTTCGGTGGTCGCGGTGCAGGACGAGCCCGGACGCGGCGGCAAGGTGATCGTCGCGGTGGGCACGGAGGCGAAGAGCATGCTCGGCCGCACGCCGGGTCACATCACGGCCGTGCGTCCCATGAAGGACGGCGTGATCGCCGACTTCACCTACACCGAGAAGATGCTCCAGTACTTCATCAACAAGGTGCACGGCAACCGCATGCTCAAGCCTTCGCCGCGCGTGCTGGTGTGCGTGCCCTTCGGCTCGACCCAGGTCGAGCGGCGCGCGATCCGCGAATCGGCCGAAGGCGCCGGCGCGCGCAACGTGGCGATCGTGAGTGAGCCCATGGCCGCGGCGGTGGGCGCGGGGCTGCCGGTGCACGAGGCGCGCGGCTCGATGGTGCTCGACGTCGGCGGCGGAACCTCGGAGGTCGCGGTGCTGTCCCTGAATGGTGTGGTGTATGCCAACTCCGCGCGCATCGGCGG
>JASHQW010000080.1 GCA_030038875.1 Gammaproteobacteria bacterium
GCTATCCCCTGTCCGCGGCCGCTGCCGATGGCCCCTGTGAGCCGAGCTCTGGCGCCGCCGCGCTGACCCGGGGGCCTCTCAAGACTGCGGGCGTCGAACCGGTCACCGTATCCGTGGCACCCGCGCCGGGGAAGACCTGGCTCCTCGAGGTGGAGGAGCAGGGGAACGACGCCCTGGTCGAGGTCCTCGACGCCGCGGGCGCCGTCGTCGCCCGTGCCGACAACCCCGAGCGGCGCACCGGCACGCGCCGCGCGCTGTTGGCGCCGTCCGATTCGACGCCCCTCACGGTGCGGATCACCGGCAAGGAGCACGCAGCCGCCCTGGGCATCGCCACCGTTCGGGTCTTCGATGAGGCGCCGCTCGCGGCACGGCCGGACTGTCTCGCGGTCCTCAAGTCCCTCGCGCAGGGCGACGCCGACTATGCCGCCGGCCAGGAGATCTCCCGTGGCCGCCTCGCTTCCCCCACCTACAGCGCGCACGATGTCTACCTGCGCGCCACGGAAGCCTACGCCCGCGCCGAACGCGCTCTCGCCGCTCCCGCCGATCGGATGCTGAGCGGCCGTATCCAGCTCGCGCTCGCCGCCGTCGAGTATTACGACCTGTCGGATTGGGCCAAGACTGCGCAATGGGCGCAAGCCGCGGCCGCGACGCTCGACCCCGGGGATCCCTACCGGCGCGCGCGCGCCGAGGCGCTGCTCGCCGCCGCGTGGCTCCAGGTCGGCGAGAGCGGCCGCGCGGGACGCGTGCTGCCGGAATACGGAGTCGACTCGGTCGATCTGCTGACCCGCGCGCGCCGCCTGATGGGCTCGGTGGCCGGCTTTCACCTCGCACGCGGCGAGCGCTTCGACGCCGCGCTGCAACTCACCAACATCGGGCTCACCTATCTCGACCAGAGCCGCTTTCCCGAGTGCATCGGCGCGTCCGAGCGGTCGAGCCGGCTCTTCGGCGGTATTCACGAGGCGCGGCGCCGGGCGCAGGCCTGGCAGAACGAGGCGCTGTGCCTCTGGGGTCTCGGGCGGCTGCCGGAGGCGCTGCAGAAGCTCGAGCGCGCCCGCGCCGACATCTCGCCCGAGCCCTATCCGCGCTACTTCATCTCGGTGACCACCAACACGGCGCTCATGAACTACGCGCTCGGCCATTTCGACGAGTCGCTGCGCCTCTACGACCTGACCTTGCCGTACGCGCGGAGGATTCAATCGCCGCGCGATGAGGCGTTCTGCCTCTACGGCATCGGCGTCAACTACTATGCGCTCGGTGCCCGCGACCGTGCCCGCGAGTTCCTCGAGCGTGCGCTCGCCATCCGCACCGTGGCCGTGGACGGACGCGGACGGATGGCGACGCTCAGGGCACTTGCCACCCTCGACGCCGACGAGGGCCGGCTCGATGAGGCCCTGGCCTACGATCGGGAGGCCATGGGGCTCGCCGTCGCTGCGCCGTCGATCGGGCGCATCAGGGTTCAGCTCGCGGTGCACACGGCTGCGGCCGGGCATCCCGAGGAGGCTCTCGCAGCGCTCGACGAGGTGATCGCCGCCGGATCGGCGAGCGGGGTCGAGCCCGTCGTTCGCGCCGAGGCCCTCCTGCAACGCGGGGTGTTGTATCGCAAGCTCGATCGGCCCCGCGAGGCGCTGGCGGACCTCGAGCGCTCCCGGCCGCTCCTCCATCGGCTCGGCAGCGTCACCGAGGAGTTTGCGGCGGACCTCGAGCTGGCGCGCACCGAGAGGCTCCGCGGGCAACCGAGCGCGGCGCTCGCGGCGGTGGATCGCGCGCTCGGGCTGTCGGCCGCGGTGCGCGGGCAGAGCGCGAATCCGGAGCTGCGCGCGCAGCTGCAGGCTCCGCTGCGGGCGGCCTATGACCTGAAGATCGAGCTCTTGCGCGCGCGCTTCGAGGCCGCGGTGGCGGCGGGCCGCACGCAGGAAGCCCACGGGATCGCCTTGACCGCGTTCGCGGCCGCGGATGCCTCGCGGGCGCACTCGCTCGCCGACGTCGCCGCTCAGGAGTATCCGCCGGCCGTGCGTCAGGCGCTCGCCGCGGAGCTCCGGCGCCGCGAGGCGCTCTACGGCCAGCTCGCCGGCCGCCGCTTTCGGCTCGCCGCCCTTCTCGACAGCTCCGGTGCAGGCAACCCGGGCGCGAGACACCTGATGGCTGACATCGCCGAGCTCGAGCGCCAGCTCGATGCAGTCAACACCGCGATCGCCGAGCGCGCCGCGCCCAGGTCCGGATCAACAACGCCGCAGCGCAACAGTCTGCCGCACCTGCCCGCCGACGCGGCGCTCATCTCCTACTGGCTCGGAGATGAATCCGCCTATGCTTGGGTGGCTTTCCCCGGGAGGCTCGACTGGCAGCGCCTGCCGGCGCCGGCCACGATCAACGCGCAGGCACTCGCCCTGCACCACTCGCTCACGAGGTTCGTCGACGTGGCGCTCGAGCGCCGGCTCGCCGCTGCCCACGCGCTCTACGAGTCCATACTGCGGCCGATCGAAGCCTCCCTCGAGGGCGCACACACCTGGATCTTCGTACCGGACGGCTCTCTCGACTACGTGCCGTTCGCGGCGCTGCGTGCGGCGGAGGCGCCGGCGAGCTTGCCGGTCATTGCGCAGCATGATGTCGCGCTCACCCCCGCCGCCTGGATGCTCGAGGCGGGCGGCGTGCGCGCGCCGGCGACGGGCGCGCCGCAGCTGCTGCTCGTGGCCGACCCGGTCTATCAGGCCGACGATCCGCGCCTCGCGGGGCTGAGGCACGGGACGGCGGCGCCGCCGCCCGCTACGCGGGATGCCGCGGGCGCCGCACCCGAGCTCCGGCGCCTGACGTTCACGGCCGAAGAGGCCGCCGGAATCGCCGCGCAATTCCCCGGGAACGAGGTCGAGGAGCTCACCGGCGTCGACGCGACGCGGGTCCGGCTACTGGCGCTCGACTGGTCGAGATACCGCTTCGTCCACATCGCGGCGCACGGGGTCGTCGACGCGCAGGTGCCCGAGCTCTCGGCATTGCTCCTCGGCTCCTACGACGCCGGCGGCAATGCGGTCGACGGCGCCGTACGGGTGGCTGATCTGTCGCTGCGCTCGCTGCGGGCGGATGTTGCCGTCTTCAGCGCCTGCGAGACCGCGCTCGGCCAGGAAGTGCCGAGCGAGGGACTCGTCGGCATCGGCTCGACCGTGCTGGCGCGCGGTGCGCGCGCCGTGGTGGCCTCGCTCTGGCCGGTCTCCGATGAGATGGGCGCGCAGCTCATGACAGATTTCTATCGGCATCTGCTGCACGACTCGATGAGCCCGGCGGCAGCACTCGGCGCGTCCATGCGGTCGGTCGTCGTACACGATGGG
>JASHQW010000010.1 GCA_030038875.1 Gammaproteobacteria bacterium
GTGAACGCGGCGCCGATGCCGAAGCCGGCCGCCGTGCATCCCGCCGCAAGCCCCCGGCGCGTCGGAAACCACTTGAGCGCATTTCCGACGCAGGTCCCGTACACCGCGCCCGTACCAACGCCGCCGACGACAGCCGCGAGGTTGAGCATGAAGAGCGAATCGGCGATCGAGTTCAGCGACCAGGCGATGGCGACCAGGATGCCGCCGCCGATCACCACGATGCGGGGCCCGAAGCGGTCGACGAGATAGCCCTCGACCGGCACCAGCCAGGTCTCGAGGAATACGAACAGCGTGAACGCCGACTGGATCGCGGGGCGTCCCCAGTGATACTTGGCGTTGATCGGGTCGACGAACATGGTCCAGCCGTACTGCATGTTGGCCACCGAGGCCATGCAGACGACCCCAAGGACCAGCTGAATCCAAGGACTCGCGAATACCGAAGCTTGCGGAGGTTTCGGATCGGTCATCAAGGGCTCCCCCTGAACAGACAGAAGACGTCGGCCGATCGGCTAATTACTTGAGTCGTGAGGTGCGCGAGAGTCGGGATGCAGCGAACCGCTCCCCAAAGCCCCGGGAATGGTAGGTGGTAATGTCTTCTCTTGAGCTGGCGGCCCAAGATATGTGATATATCAGTAGGTTGTCAACACAAGGAATCCCTTCGGATACGCACCGAGTGGGCGCTAATGAGGCTCCCCGACCCTCCCCAGGCGTCGGTTTCCCGGTCACGACACCTCACTGGTATGTGATATACGAGAGCGCTAGCTACACTGAGAAGTCTGGCACGGCGACATTGAGGAAAGGGCTCGGGTGACTGCCACGGCGACACTGCGCAGGAGACACGCGGCTGGCGGGCTGGCGCTCGGCCCGGTCAACTCCGTCAGCCTGCGCGACCAGGCGTACGCGCGCATCAAGGACGCGATCGCCAACACCGACATCTACACGGAGCGCCAGCCACTCAGGCTCGATGAGCGCGAGCTGATGCAGGCCCTCGGGGTGAGCCGCACGCCGGTGCGCGAGGCGCTCTCGATCCTCGAGCAGCAGGGCTTCGTCAAGACGGTCCCGCGCCGCGGCATCTTCATCGTGCGCAAATCCAAGCGCGAGATCATCGAGATGATCCAGATGTGGGCCGCCCTCGAGAGCATGTCGGCGCGCCTCGCGACGCTGCACGCGCCGGATGCCGAGATCGGCAAGCTCCGGCACCTGTTCGACTCGTTCCAGAGCTCGCCTCCTGCGGAGCACCTCGACGAATACTCGGACGCCAACATCGCCTTTCATCAGATGATCATCCGCCTGGGCGGCTCGCGCCTCATCGAGGAGGCGACTCGGAATCTGTTCCTGCACGTGCGCGCCATCCGCCGCGCAACCATCTCGCAGAACAACCGCGCCGCCCGCTCGATCATCGACCACCTGAAGATCATCGAGGCGCTCGAGCGGCGCGACACCGAGCTCGCCGAGCGGCTCACCCGTCAGCACACCCTCGATCTCGCCGCACACGTCGACCGCTACTGCGACTTTCTCGACTGATTGGCCCGGCGTGAGCCCTTCACGGGTTCTTTGGCGCGCGCTGCGCCGGCCGGCGAGCGGAGATCAAAGTGCACCAGCCGATCGATGAGCGGCTCCCCCTCGCGCAGCAGGAACTCCTTGAAGGCGGCCGCCACCGGCGGCAGGCGCTTGGTGCGGTTGTGCACCAGGTACCAGCTGAGCATGGCGGGAAAGTCCTGCACGTCGAGCACCACGAGATTTCCCGCGAGCAGGTCGAGGGAGAGGGTGTGCGCCGAGAGGAACGCGATCCCCATGCCGGCGACGACCGCCTGCTTGATGGTTTCGGTGCTCTGGATCTGCATCGCGATGTCGAGGCGCGAGAACTGCCGGCCGAACACCTCGCGCATCGAGTTCCAGGTGTCCGAGCCGTGCTCGCGTTGCACGAAGCGCTCGCGATTGAGGGCCGCGCGCGGGATCTGCCGTACGCCGGCGAGCGGATGATCGGGCGCCGCGACGATGACGTAGGGATGCGGAGCGAAGGGCAGCGCGATGATGTCCATGTCGCGGGGCGGGCGCACCATGACCGCGAGATCGGTAAGGTTATCGGCCAGCTGATGCAGCAGGCCTTCGCGATTGTGCACCGTGAGGTTGAAGCGGATGCCGGGATGGCTGGCGCCGAAGGCCGCCAGGACTCGCGGGAAGAAGTAGTCCCCGGCGCTGATGACGGCGACGTTCAGCTGTCCGCCGGTGACGCCCTTCAGCTGCGCGAGCGCGTCCTCGGTTTCCCGCAGCCTCTGCACGATGGCCTTGGCGCACTGCTGCAGCTCGACGCCCGCGGGCGTGAGGTAGCTGCGGCGGCCAATGCGCTCGAAGAGCGGCAGCCCGACGCCGGTGGCGAGTTCCTTGATCTGGGTCGACACGGCCGGCTGCGTCAGGTGCAGCTCTTCGGCGGCCCGCGAGAAGTTCATAGAGCGCGCTGCGGCCAGGAACACCCGCAGCTGCCGCAAAGTTACGTGCCTCATGCGGCGGTCAGCATACCCGCCGCGGCATGCGACGTATACAGTAAATCGTATGCCCGCAATAGAAAGCTTTGAATTTTCTTTGGTATGGGCCGGCCGTACCCTTAGCACCGTTGTCCCTCCTCCCTGCGTGACTGGCGGCGCGACCGCCGAAGGTGGAGACGGTGACTGCAAGTGTCTTCAGCGCGAACGAGGCCGTCGCCACGGCGAACGAGACCCTGGATGCGGAGCTCACCGCGTACAACCGCGCCTTCTGCGAGCTCGAGCTGCCGTGGTGCTGGGATGCCGGCACGTTCCGTCAGCTGCTGAGCATCGCCGCCGACCGCGATCTGGTCGGCACCTACGTGGAGCGCAACCAGGCCCACCTGCTGCGGGCGTACGAGAAGGCCTTCCTCCGCGACCTGGTGCAGACCACCCGCGAGCGCCACCGCGCGGAAGCCCACGCCCCACGCTGATAGCCGCGAGACCGGTACCCGCAAGGCGCCTCACCCGCCCCGCGAGGGGGATCGGGTAAGCTAAGCACATGACCCCCGGCGGCAGGATCGATCCGGCGCGCGCCTTCACGCCGCTCGGCATCGCGGTGCTCACCATCTCCGATTCGCGCGACGCGGCGAGCGACACCTCGGGCGACCTGCTCGCCGAGCGCATCGGCGCCGCGGGACATCGCGTGGGTGCGCGCGCCCTGGTGCGCGACGACAAGCGCGGTATCCAGGAGCAGCTGCGCCGCTGGATCGACGACCCCGGCATCGATGTGATCATCACGACCGGCGGCACCGGCCTCACCGGACGCGACGTCACTCCCGAGGCGGTGCGCGAGCTCTTCGACAAGGAGCTCGAGGGCTTCAATGTGCTCTGGCACCTCATCTCTTATGAGACGGTCGGCGTCTCGACGCTGCAGTCGCGCGCCTGTGCCGGCCTCGCACGCGGCACCGTGATCTACGCGCTTCCCGGATCGAACGGCGCCTGCCGCGACGGCTGGGACCGGCTGATCCGGCCGCAGCTCGACAGCCGGCACCGCCCCTGCTCGATCGTCGAAGTCATGCCCCGGTTCCAGGAGCGCTGAGTCCGCCATGGCGGGCGCCGAGCACAGCGTGGCGGCCGCTCGCGCCGAGATGCTCTCCGCCGGCAAAGCGCTCGGCTCCGAGCCGGTGGCCCTCGAAGCGGCGGGTGGACGGACGCTGGCTGAGGCGGTGACCGCGGCCCGCGCGCAGCCGCCGTTTCGCGCCTCCGCGATGGACGGATACGGTGCCCGCACCGCGGACCTCGGCTCCGGCCCGTTGACCGTGCTCGGCGAGGCGGCGGCCGGACGCCCCTATGCCGGTGCGCCGATGCGCACAGGCGGCGCCGTCCGCATCTTCACCGGCGCTGCGGTTCCTTCCGGCGTGGATTTCGTCGTGCCGCAGGAGCGCGCACGGCGCGAGGGCGATGCGCTCTGGCTGGAGGCTGCCGCACCTCGGCGCAGCAATATCCGCGAGGCCGGGGTCGACTTCGGCGCCGGCGAGGTGCTGGTGCGCCAGGGCGTACGGCTCAACGCGCGCCACATCGCGCTCATCGCGGCATCCGGGGCGGCGACGGTGCAGGTGGCGCGGCGGGCGCGCGTGGCCGTGCTCGCCACCGGCGATGAGCTCGTGCGGCCTGGTGCCGCCGCCGGCGCTCACCAGATCTTCGACTCGGTGAGTTTTGGGATCGGGGCCGCGATCGCAGAGTGGGGCGCCGAGGCGCTGCCTCTCGCGATCCGTCCCGACTCACCAGGCGCGATCGCAGCGGCGGCTGGCGACGCACTCTCCCGGGCGGACCTCCTGGTCGTGATCGGGGGAGCCTCGGTCGGGGATTACGACGTCGTAAAGCAGTCTCTCGCGGGGTTCGGTCTCCGCATCGCGGTCGAGCGCGTCGCGATCCGTCCGGGTCGCCCGACCTGGTTCGCCCGAGCCGCAGACAAGCCGGTGTTGGGACTCCCGGGCAACCCGGCGGCGGCGCTCGTGTGCGCGCACCTGTTCCTGCAGCCGCTGCTCGCAGCCATGCTCGGCCGCGAGGTTGAGGAGGCGAGCGCGGTGGCGCTGCTCGAAGGCGAGGTCGCCGCGAGCGGCGCCAACGAGTGCTATCTGCGCGCGGTCGCGAGCCACGCAGAGGATGCGTGCCTGCGCGTGCGTCCCTGCGACAACCAGGACACCTCGCTCCTCTCGGTATTCGCGGCGGCGAACACGCTCATCCGCCGGCCCGCGCTCGCTGCCGCGGCCACGAGCGGCGAACGCGTCGAGGTGCTCTGGCTGTGAGTCTCGGACCCTCAGCGGACGCGCGCATTCCACTCGGTAACAGCGGCCTGAGCGTGGCGCCGCTCGGCTGGGGGATGTGGCGCTTCGCGGACCCGGGGGAGGCGAGCCCGCGCGAGCGGGTCGAAGCGGCCCTCGAGGCCGGCTGCACGCTGTTCGACACCGCGGACGTCTATGGCTATCGGCGCGGCAGCGGCTTCGGCGCGGCCGAATCGCTCCTCGGCGCGGTGCTGCGCGAGGCACCCAGGTTGCGCGACCGCATGGTGCTCGCTACCAAGGCGGGTATCGCCCCGCCGGTGCCGTACGACTCCTCGGCCGAGCACCTCATCGCCGCCTGCAACGCATCTCTCGAGCGCCTCGGTGTCGAGCACATCGATCTCTACCAGATCCACCGCCCGGATCTGCTCGCGCACCCGGGCGAGGTGGCTCAGGCCCTCGAGCGGCTGCGGCGCGCGGGCAAGATCCGTGCGGCGGGCGTGTCGAACTACAGCGCGGCGCAGTTCGAGGCGCTCGCCGGGCATCTGCCGTTCGCGCTCGCGAGCGTGCAGAACGAGCTCTCACCGCTCGCCATCGAGGGGCTCGACGACGGCACGCTCGATGCCGCCATGCGGCGCGGCACGGCGGTGATTGCCTGGTCGCCGCTCGCGCAGGGACGCCTCGCCACGCGCGCCGGCGAGCTCTCGGACAGCCCGCGTACCGACCGGGTGATCGCGGCGCTCGAGGCGATCGCGCGGCGGGACGGCACCTCGCGCACCGCGGTGGCGTATGCCTGGATCATGGCGCACCCGGCGCGGCCGGTGCCGCTCATCGGCAGCCAGAACCCCGCGCGCATCCGCGAGGCGCGCAATGCCTACGCCGTGCACCTGACGCGCGCGGACTGGTACCGGATCCTGGTCGCCGCGCGCGGCGCGCGCCTGCCCTGATTTCAATTGGCTCGGGTTCGGACGTCCTGTCCTCACCCTCGCGGCCGGGGCGCGAAGCTCACTGCAACTCTTGCCTCAGCAGCCGAGCACGCCGGGATGCGCCAGCGCAGGGGGCGAAAGGCGCGACTTTCGCCCACGGCCCGCCACCTTCGGCCATCCTGGCCGCCCGCTCGGCGCTTCGCGCCTTG
>JASHQW010000011.1 GCA_030038875.1 Gammaproteobacteria bacterium
GGGCGTCGATCGCAAGGACGAGCGCAAGCAGGGCGCCGGCGATCAGGGCCTGATGTTCGGCTACGCCACCAACGAGACCGACGTGCTGATGCCGGCGCCGATCACGCTCGCCCACCGCCTGGTGAAGCGCCAGGCGCAGGTACGCAAGGCCGGGAAGCTCCCGTGGCTGCGTCCGGACGCGAAGAGCCAGGTGACGCTGCGCTACGAGGATCAGGAGCCGGTCGGCATCGAGGCGGTGGTGCTCTCGACGCAGCACAGCCCGGACGTCTCGACAAAGGCGCTGCGCGAGGCGGTGATGGAGGAGATCCTGAAGCCCGTGCTGCCGCCGAAGTGGCTGGACAAGCGCACGCGCTTCCACATCAATCCCACGGGGCGCTTCGTGATCGGCGGACCGGTCGGCGACTGCGGGCTCACCGGCCGCAAGATCATCGTCGACACCTACGGCGGCTACGCGCGCCACGGCGGCGGCGCCTTCTCTGGCAAGGACCCCTCCAAGGTCGATCGCTCGGCGGCCTATGCGGCGCGCTACGTCGCCAAGAACCTGGTCGCCGCAGGACTCGCGGAGCGCTGCGAGGTGCAGGTGTCGTACGCCATCGGCGTGGCCGAGCCGACCTCGATCATGGTCGAGACCTTCGGCACCTCGCGCCTCTCGGGCGAGCATCTGACGCAGCTCGTGCGCAAGCACTTCGACCTGACGCCCTACGGGCTGCGCGAGATGCTGGACCTGGTGCGCCCGATCTACCAGAAGACCGCGGCCTACGGGCACTTCGGCCGCAACGAGCCGGAGTTCACCTGGGAGCGCACCGATCGTGCCGCGCAGCTGAGCGATGAGGCCAAGGGGGTCCGCGCGGCCTGAAGTCTGTATCGAGCCGCACAGCGCGGCACACACGGCACGCTGAGGAGCGTTGCGACAGGCGGGTGGCACTCGAGCCCACCGCGCCTTGCCAGGCTCAGCGGCCGCTGTCATCCAAACACGGCGCTCGCTCTCACTAAGGAGTACCGAGTATGAACGCCACACTGAAACCCGCCGCCAGCGCCAAGGCTGACCACCGCGTCGCCGACCTGAAGCTCGCCGACTGGGGCCGCAAGGAAATCGCGATCGCCGAGACCGAGATGCCGGGCCTCATGGCGATCCGCGAGGAGTTCGCGCCCACGCAGCCGCTGCGCGGCGCACGCATCGCCGGCTCGCTCCACATGACCATCCAGACGGCGGTGCTGATCGAGACGCTGCAGGCCCTCGGCGCCGAGGTGCGCTGGGCCTCGTGCAACATCTTCTCGACGCAGGATCACGCGGCGGCGGCCATCGCCGTGCGCGGCACGGCGGTGTTCGCCTGGAAGGGCGAGTCGCTGGACGATTACTGGGAGTACACCCACCGCATCTTCGAGTGGCCCGCCGGCGCCCACGCCAACATGATCCTCGACGACGGGGGCGATGCGACGCTGCTGCTGCACCTCGGGGTGCGCGCCGAGAGCGACCCCAGCGGGACGGCCAAGCCCGCCAACGACGAGGAGCGCGCGCTGTTCGCCTCGATCCGCGCGCACCTCAAGAGCGACCCCAGGTGGTACTCGAGCCGCATCGGCCACGTGCAGGGCGTGACCGAGGAGACCACCACCGGGGTCAAGCGCCTGTACCAGATGGCGAAGGAGGGCAAGCTCGCCTTCCCGGCCATCAACGTCAACGATTCGGTCACCAAGAGCAAGTTCGACAACCTGTACGGCTGCCGGGAGTCGCTGGTGGACGCCATCAAGCGCGCCACCGACGTGATGATCGCCGGCAAGATCGCCGTGGTGTGCGGCTACGGCGACGTCGGCAAAGGCTGCGCGCAGGCACTGCGCGCGCTCTCGGCGCAGGTGTGGATCACCGAGATCGATCCGATCTGCGCGCTGCAGGCGGCCATGGAAGGCTACCGTGTCGTGACCATGGATTACGCCGCCGACAGGGCCGACATCTTCGTCACCGCCACCGGCAACTTCCACGTCATCACGCACGATCACATGCAGCGCATGAAGCACAACTCGATCGTGTGCAACATCGGCCACTTCGACAGCGAGATCGACGTGGCGAGCCTGAAGCAGTACCCGTGGGAGAACATCAAGCCGCAGGTCGATCACGTGATCCTGCCCGATGGGCGGCGGTTGATCCTGCTGGCCGAGGGGAGGTTGGTGAACCTCGGCTGCGGCACCGGACACCCGAGCTACGTGATGAGCTCGAGCTTCGCCAACCAGGTCATCGCGCAGGTGGAGCTCTACGCCAACACGCAGAAGTACCCGATCGGCGTTTACGTGCTGCCGAAGCTGCTCGATGAGAAGGTGGCGCGGCTGCAGCTGAAGAAGCTCAACGTCGAGCTCTCGCAGCTCACCGACGCCCAGGCGCGCTACATCGGCGTGGAGCGGGCCGGGCCGTACAAGCCCGACCACTACCGCTACTGATGAGCGCCTCTCCCAAGGAGACTCTGCCGCGCGCCCCGGGCGGCGCCATCCTGCTCGACGGCAAGGCGGTGGCCGCGCGGGTGCGCGCGCAAGTCGCTGAGCGCGCGGCCGAGTTCGCGGCGCGGCATGGGCGCGCGCCCGGGCTCGCGGTGGTGCAGGTGGGCGAGGATCCGGCCTCGAGCGTCTACGTGCGCAACAAGCGCAAGTCCTCGGTCGAGGCGGGCATCGTATCCTTCGCCCACGACCTGCCGGCCTCGACTCCTGAGCCGGAGATTCTCGCGCTGGTTCACGCGCTCAACCACGACGAGCGCGTCGACGGCATTCTCATCCAGCTGCCGCTGCCGAAGGGCGTGAACGCCGACCGCGTCATGGACGCCGTCGACCCCGCCAAGGACGTCGACGGTTTTCACCCGCTCAACACCGGGCTCCTGGCGCAGAAGCGTCCGCGGCTGCGGCCGTGTACGCCCTATGGCGTGATCAAGCTCGCCGAAGCCTATGGGCTGGCGCTCACGGGCCTGCGTGCCACGGTCGTCGGTGCGTCGAACATCGTCGGCCGGCCGATGGCGCTCGAGCTGCTGCTGGCGCGCTCGACCGTGACCGTGTGCCACACCGGGACGCGCGACCTGCGCGCCGAGGTGGAGCGCGCCGAAGTACTGGTCGCGGCGGTCGGCAAGGCCGGATTCATCCCCGGGGAGTGGGTGCGCCCGGGAGCTGCGGTATTCGACGTCGGCATCAACCGTACAGCCTCCGGCAAGCTCGTGGGCGACGTCGGGTTCGAGCGCGCCGCGGAGCGTGCCGCCTGGATCACGCCGGTGCCGGGAGGCTTAGGTCCCATGACCATCGCGATGCTGCTCTCCAATACCGTCGATGCGGCCTCGCTCCGGGCCGGCCGGCGGGAATAAATCCGGTCCGCGCGCGGTCTTCCTCGCAAGTCGGCCAGGTGGCCCCGGCGAGGCGGTCTCGGCTCCATCGATGGATGACAAACGCAGTCGCTTCGAGGCGCAGGTCCTGCCGCACCTCGACGCCGCGCATCGGCTGGCGCGCTGGCTGTGCCGTTCCCCGGGCGACGCCGACGACATCGTGCAGGAGGCTTTCATGCGCGCGTACCGCGCCTTCGACACGCTGCGCGGTCCCGACGCGCGCTCCTGGCTGCTCGCGATCGTGCGCAACTGCCACCTGAGCGCGCTCGCCGAGCGGCGGCGGCGCGCGTACGAGCCGCTCACCGAGGAGCACGAGGCGCAGCCGGCGTCCGCCGCGGCGGCCGCGCTGCCCGACCCGCAGAGCGCCTCCATGGAGCGCGACGAGCGGCGCACGCTCGCGTGGCTGATCGCCGCCTTGCCCGAGGAACAGCGCGAGGTGCTGCTGCTGCGCGAGCTGGAGGACCTGAGCTACCGCGAGATCGCCGCTGTCGTCGAGGTGCCGATCGGCACGGTGATGTCGCGCCTGGCGCGGGCGCGCGCCGCTCTCAAGGCGGCCTGGCCCGAAGCCGAAGGAGAGCCGCGTGCAGTGCGCTGAGAGCCTCAGGGTCCAGGCCGCGTTCGACGGCGAGCTCGACGCGGTGTCCGCGGCCGCCGTCGAGCGTCACGCCGAGCACTGTCCCGAGTGCCGCGCGCTGCGCGAGCATCTCGAGCGCACACGCAAGGCGCTGCGCCGCGATCTCGAGTACGGCCGGGCGCCGCCCGAGCTGCGCGCCCGCATCGCGCGAGCGCTCGATGCCGAGACCGCCGCCGAGCGGCGCGACCGTGGTCCGCCGCGCCCCGCATGGCGGGGGCGCCCCTTCTGGCTCGGGACACTGGCAGGCGCGGGCGCGGCGCTGGCGGCGAGCGTTGCGGTCGTCCTGCTCGCCCCGCTCCTCCTCGCGAGACTGCCCGATGAGCTCATCGCCGCCCACCTGCGCTCGCTCGCGCCGGGGAATCTGACGGCGGTGATCTCCACCGATCGGCACACCGTGAAGCCCTGGTTCGCCGGGCGCGCGGACGTCTCCCCGGTGGTCGCCGATTTCGGCGCGCAGGGCTACCGGCTCGTCGGCGGGCGCGCCGACTATCTCGATCGGCAGCGCATGGCGGTGCTGGTCTATGAGCACGGGATGCACGTCATCAACGTGTTCGCCTTTCTGCCAGGCCGCGAGGCCCTGCCGGCGGAGCTCAGCCGGCGGGGCTTCCACATCTCCTGCTGGCGCGGCGGCGATCTCGGCTATTGCGCCGTGTCGGACGCCGGGTGGGAGGAGCTGGCCGCTCTCAGGAAGCTGCTCGCGGACCTCAGCGAGCGCGACGCACGCTGAGCGGCCGTTCCCGCCGGCCGGTCCGGGAATAAAATCGCCGCCCGCCCAGTCTCCTCCATATACACGTGAGGAGACCAAAATGCCGGAGGTAGTTTCTGCCGTATCGCGCCGCGAGGCCCTCAAGTGCATGGCCTTCGGCAGCGCTGGCACGCTGTTCGCGCTCGCCGGCGGCGTGCTGACGCCCGTCGGCCTGGCCCGGGCCGCCGACGACCACCAGGGCGCGGCGCGGCTCGGCAAGCCGCTCTTCGTACAGATCAGCGATAGCCACATCGGATTCCACAAGGACGCCAATCCGGATGTGAATGGAACGCTGTCCGCCACAATCGATCTCGTGAATGGCATGCGCGAGCAGCCGGCGCTCATCCTGCACACCGGGGACATCACGCATCTCTCCAAGCCGGAGGAATTCGATGTGGCCCAGCAGCTGCTCGCGCGGTTGCGCACCAGCGAACTGCACACCGTGCCGGGCGAGCACGATGTGGCCGATGCCACGGTCACCGAGTACTTCAACCGTTTCGGCAAGTCCTCCGACAACAGGGGCTACTACAGCTTCGATCACGCCGGTGTGCACTTCGTGGCACTGATCAACGTGCTGCAGGCCAGGGACGGGGGCGCGGGCGCCCTGGGCGATGAGCAGCTCGCATGGGCGCAGGCAGATCTGCGCGCTCGCACCGCGAGCACTCCAATCGTTGTCTTTGCGCACATGCCGCTGTGGAATGTCTACGAACCGTGGGGCTGGCGCACCAGCGATGCGGACGCGCTCCTCGGCGAGCTGCGCCGGTTTGGCTCCGCCACCGTGCTGAACGGACACATCCACCAGATCGTGCAGAAGGTGGAGGGCAACATCACGTTCCATACCGCCCCGTCCACGGCCTACCCGCAGCCGGCTCCGGGCCAGGGCCCGGGGCCCGGGCCGTTGAAGGTGGCGCCGGACGAGTTGGCACACCGCCTCGGGGTGACCAGCGTCTCGCTGCGGACGCATCCGCGATCACTGCTGGTGAGCGACATCGCGCTCGCTTGAGGGAGCGGAACGATTGTGAAAGGACTCTCACAAGCCCCCGGCGGGGGCCATCCGTACGCAACGGCGCTCACATTCTGGGCCGCTGGGGTCGTGCTTGCGGCCGCTTCGGTTTACGCCGCCAACGCGCCCGACATACCCACTGGCGATCCGGTGCATGGTCAGACGCTCTACCAGGTCTGCATGGGATGTCATTCCCTGGACGAGGACGACGTCGGGCCACGACACCGCGGGGTGGTCGGACGGACGGCGGGAAGTGTGCCAGGCTATGCGTATTCGCCAGCCCTGAAGAACTCGCATATCGTGTGGGACCGCGACAACCTGGACCGCTGGCTGACCAACCCGCAGGCGCTCGTGCCGGGCGCCAAGATGTTCTTCGCGATGCCTAACCCGCAGGATCGGGCCGATGTCATCGCCTATCTCGCCGAACAGCGCTAGCCGGCCCGAGGCCTGCGGGCCGCGGCCGCGCTTGCGGCGGCGCTGGCACTGATGGCCATCGGCGCCGGACTGTTGGTTTGCATGACGCGCTGAGTGCTCCGTTCGGCTTAACGGCGCATTGCTGCGACACAGTTACAAGTTGGTGCCGCCGCGGCGCGCCGCAGCAACATTCCCCACCCGTGCGCCTCCACGGGCCTTTCCAACATGTTACGGATCGTTTTTCGGATGCGCGCTTCACCACGCAATCGGTGTATGATCCCGAGTCCGGCCCTCGTGTTGGGTGATTAGCGGAGTACCGAGATGGCAAGACGTCCACCGAACGACGGCGCTGCCTGGAGCGCCCGTGAGCTGAAGACCCTCAAGGCACTCGCGAAGGCGGGGACCCCTACCAGTCAGGTAGCGAAGAAGCTCGGGCGCACGGCCGCGGCGGTTCAGCAGAAGGCCATGCGCAGCGGGATCTCCTTCAGGGCGGCGAAGCGATCCGGAGCCCGGCGTAAGAAATAAGGCGCGCAGCGCGCAGTTTTCGTGACCGGGCCGCCCGCGGGCGTGCCCGGCTCACCTTTCCGCCCGATTGCGACGCGACTGTCTCTGTTTGTCCCAAGGGGGCAGCATGTACAAGCTCATCCGGCTTTCCTGGATTCCGGTCGCGCTCTGTCTGAGCGCCTGCAACGTGCAGGTGAACGACACGACCCCGGCCCAGTACCAGGCCAACAACGACATCGGCATGTATGAGATCACCGCGACCGCCTCCGAGGGCGCGCTGGTGACGCCGGGCTCGCTGGTGTTGTTTGCTATCAGCGACAACCAGAAGGTCACGCTCAGCCCCAATTCGGACGGCTCGGGCTGGCACGGCCTGCTGCCGGTGCGCTGCCAGAGCAGCTTTCCGCTGCAGATCCTCGCCGTGTGGCGGCTGCAGGGGCTCGCGACGCGCAACATTCTCGTACCGCCCCAGCCGCGTGAGGTCAAGCTGACAGAGCCGCCCCTCAGCAAGCAGGAGGGCTTCGACACCGCGGGCAAGCCGGCCGAGGGCAAGGCTCCCAAGGGCAAGGCCGGCAAGGGCGAGTGGGAGGATGCGGTCAACTACCGCTTCGCCACGGTGCCACTGACCCAGATCACCGCCGCCCACATCGAGCCCTCGAGCGCTTCCGCCGAGGACGTCGCCGCCGCGCGTGCCATCTCGGTGAAGACGCCCCTGCCGTTGCAGGCCGCCTGCGGCGAGAACGCGCAGCTGACCCTCGTGTCGACGGCGCAGCGCGCTCACGGCACTCTGGTGATCGATACCGACAACCCGGGCACGCCGCGCTGGCAGACGTACGTGGAGTTCTCGCCCAAGTGATCCCGGGCGCCGCGCGCCGCGCCGGCGCGGCAGCGCTGGGCGCCTCCCTCGCGTGCCTCGCGGCGGGGAGTACCGCCGCGCTGACCGTTGCGACGCCCGCCGCCGCGCCGCTCAGGATCGGCATCATCGGCACCGGCCACATCGGTGGCACGCTGGCGCGGCTGTGGGTCGCGGCGGGCCATGAGGTGCTCATCTCCTCGCGCCATCCCGATGAGCTTCAGGGGCTGGCCGCATCCCTGGGGCCCAGAGCCCGAGTCGGCACGCCACGCGATGCGGCGCTGTTCGGCGAGGTGGTGCTGGTATCCGTCCCTTACGGCGCGCTGCCGCAGGTCGGGCGCGATCTCAAGGCGGAGCTCGCCGGCAAGATCGTGCTCGACACCTGCAATCCCTACCCCTCGCGCGACGGCGAGATGGCCGTCGAAGCGCGCAAGGTGAGCACTGGCGTCGCGGACCCGCAGTTTCTGCCCGGGGTGCGGCTGGTGCGCGCCTTCAACGCCATCAATTCCGGGGACCTCTCGCGCGAAGCGCATCGCGCGGGAGAGCCGGTTGCCATCCCGCTGGCCGGCGACGACGCCCAGGCGCTCGCGGTAGCGGAGCGGCTGGTGCGGGACGCCGGCTTCGCCCCCGTGGTGGTCGGCCCGTTATCGCGCGCGCGCGAATTCGACGTCGGCACGCCGGTCTATACGCGCCTCATGACGGCGCCGCAGCTGCGCCAGGCGCTCGGGCTGAAATAGCGCTTCGGCACTAACCCGCCGGCGGCGGCTGGCGCTCGACCCTCGGCAGTCTCTCGTCGATGCACGCCCAGCTCGGCGCGCTCGCCGTCCAGATGGTGAGCGAGGGACGGGCCATCTCCGGCTCATCGAGCGTGCCGGCGCGCACGAACACCAGGTGCGGGCGCGCCTCCGAGGCGCTGAACAGGTGCGTGCCGCACACCGGGCAGAAGCGCCGGTGGGCGGCGTTGCCGCTGTCGGCGATCATGCGGTAATCGCGCAACTCGCCCGTGACCTCGAGCGCCTCGCTCGGGAAGCAGGTGTTCACGGTGGCGCTGCCCGCGCCGATGTACTGGCACACGCGGCACCAGCAGGTGCGCGTGACGATGGGTGCGGCACGGATCGTGTAGCGCACCGCCCGGCAGAGACACCCACCGGTGATTTCCACGTGAGGCTCCTAGGCGTGAAGGATGCGCGCGAGGATAGCGGAGGGGCGGGGAGGGGGAAAGAGAAGCACCGGCTTGCCGCGTGCTCAAATCCGTGCCTGCTTCAAAATGGTGCCCGCGCTTCAAAAGGTGGGCGGCTCGGGAGCACGCGTAACCGGTGCGATGATGAGTATCGTGCAGCGTGGCTGAACCCGTCGTGAATGGCTGCAGAGCGAGCCGTCAGTCGCGCAGTCTCGCGCGGAGCGCCGCGATCTCGTCGCTCTCGAGGCCGATTTCCCGCAGATAGGCGCGCACGCCGCCCGCGTGGGCGAGGAATTTCAGCATGTTGTACACGCCTTCCTCGGGGCAGTGTAAGGCCGTGAGTATCCGCTCCGGGTCGTGGTGGGCGTAGCGCTCGAGATAGCCCGCGCGCAGATTCGCGCTGCTCAGGGCGTAGTCGTGCGCGATGGCCTCGGGGACGACCTCTGCGAGCGCGAGCAGCAGCGCCGCGACCAGCCCGGTGCGGTCCTTGCCGGCAATGCAGTGAAAGAGCAGCGGTCCGGGCGGGGCGGCCGCGATCGCCCCGAGCACCCCGCGCAGCTCGAGCCGGACCTGCTCGAGCACCACGCAGTTCCACAGCTCCTTGCTGGCATCGGTGCTGCGCTCGCGCCACTCATCCTCGGTCGGCGTGAGGAGCGAGACCTGAAGGTAGCGGACCTGCGGCAGGGCGGCGGGGATCGGGCTCGGGTGCCGCTCGGTTTCTGCGCGCCAGCGCAGGTCGACGACCGTCGCGAGCCCAAAATCGGCGAGTGCGCGCAGGCCCGCGGCGTCGAGTTGCGCGAGATCGTCGGCGCGCAGCAGCGAGCGCCAGCGCGTACGGGCGCCGTCGAGCGTCGGGCAGCCGCCCAGGTCGCGCGCGTTGAGCAGCCGCGGGAACTCGAGGCGCCGCCGGGGATCCGCGCACAGCTCCCGCAGTGTCAGCAGCTCGCGGGTCGCCATCATTTCTTCGTGGCACGCTGCTGGCTGAGTGCGACACCCGAGAGGATCAATGCACCGGCGAGCGCCATGGTGACCGTGAGCGGCTCACCGAGGACCAGCCAGGCCCAGATCACGCCAAACAGCGGGATGAGGTAGGTGACCGTCGAGGTTCGGGGACCCCCGATGCGGGCAATGAGACGGTAATAGAAGACGAACGCCGCCCCGGTGCACAGCACGCCGAGCAGGATCGCGCTCAGCCAGGACGGCGCGGGGATGGGCTGCGGCGGCCAGGTATACACGGCGAGCGGGGCGAGCAGCACCGATCCGCTGATGAGGGTGGCGGCAGCGACGGCCGCCGGCGGGTAGCCGGTGAGATAGCGCCGGACCAGATTGATGCCGAAGCCGTAGCAGACGGAGGCGGCGGTGCCTGCCAGTGCCGCCTGTCCGACGCTCGCGCCGGCGGTCTTGCCGCTGGCCAGAATCGCGACGCCGACGAATCCGGCGGTGAGGCCGACGAGGCGGCGCGCGCCGATGCGCTCGCCGAAGAAGAAGAAGGCGACCAGCGTGGTGAACATGACGGTCATCGCGTTGGTGATGGCGCCGATGCCGGCCGGGGCGCGCTCGGCGCCCCAGGCAAAGAGCGCAAACGGAGTGACGGAGTTGATCGCCGCGATGCCCGCGATGCGCAACCACAGCCGCGTGTTGAACTGCGCGCGTGCGCGCCACAGAAACGGCGTGAGCACGAGTCCGCCGAGCGCGAGCCGCGCCTCGACCAGCGGCAGCGGGCCGAAGTGCACCGCGGCCACTCTCATGAAGAGAAAGGAGCCGCCCCAGATCGCGCCGAGGAGCGTGAGCTCGAGCGGTGTGCGCCAGCGCGCCCCGGCGTGCGCCGCGGGGAGGGCGGCGGGTGCCGGCGCGCGCTGACTTGCAGTGGTGAGGTCAGTAGACATGGGTCGTGTGCATCGTGCGGCAGGGCCGCATGCGTCGCCACCCGAAACTTGCGCTCGAGCTCCTCACCCGAGCGCCTGCGCGAAGTCCTCGAGCAGGTCCTCGGTCGACTCGATGCCGACCGAGAGGCGCAGCAGCCCGTCGCTGATGCCGAGGCGCGCCCGGTCCTCGCGCGAGAGGCCCGAGTGCGAGGTGGTGGCCGGACGCGTCAGCAACGTGTGCACGCCGCCGAGGCTCGGCGCGATGGCCGGAATGCGCACGCGGCGCGCGAGCTCTTCGGCGCGCTCGGGCGCGCCCTGCAGCTCGAAGCTCAGCACGCCGCCGAAGCCCGCGAACAGGCTGCGCGCGCGCTCGTGGCGCGGGTGGCTCTCGAGGCCGGCGTAGTGCACACGCGCGACCGCCGGGTGCGACTCGAGAAACTGCGCGATCCGGAGCGCGCTCTCGTTCTGGTAGCGCACCCGCAGCGCCAGCGTCTTCAGCCCGCGGTTGAGGAGGAAGGCGGCGTGCGGGTCGAGCGAGCCGCCGAGATGATTGGCCTTGTGGCGGATGCGCTCGATGAGCGCGGCGCCGCCCGCGACGGCGCCCGCGACGATATCCGAGTGGCCGTTCAGATACTTGGTGGCGCTGTGGAGCGAGAGATCGAAGCCGGCCTCGATAGGGCGGAAATTGACCGGGCTCGCGAAGGTGTTGTCGATGAGGGACACGAGGCGGTTGGCACGCGCGAACTCGACGACCGCCCTGAGGTCCGCGACCTCGAGCAGCGGGTTGGTCATCGCTTCGACATAGATGGCGCGGGTGTTGGGCTTCACGAGCGCGCGCCAGCTTTCCGGCCGGTCGGCGTCGATGAAGTCGACCGAGAGTCCGAGGCCGGCGAAGTCGTGCGTCACGAAGTCATGGGTGCCGCCGTAGAGACAGCTCTGCGCCAGCAGGTGGTCCCCCGCGGTCAGCACCGTGAGGAGCGAGGTGGTGATCGCTGCCATGCCGCTCGCCGTAACCAGTGCGGCCTCGGAGCCCTCGAGGTCGGCGAGCTTGGCGTGCAGCGCCAGCTGACTCGGCGTGTTGTTGAGGCGCAGGTAGCGCACATCGTCGTAACGGCGCTCGCCGCGGTACTCGAAGGTGGCCGACTGGAAGATCGGCATCTCCACCGCGCCGTCGATGCGCGGACGCGGCTCTCCGGCGTGTACCAGCTTGGTCTCGAGGCGCTTGTAGGGGCCGGACATCGTGGTCCTCCGAACGACCGTGTGACGACATTGTCACGCGATTACGCTACCGTGTCCTTACGTCTTTATGGAGAGGCGCGTGGCGGGACCTGAGCGCACACTGTGTCGCGACGCCGCCAGTACAGCGCGCCCGCGTGTGCCACAGAGGCCAGGGTGATGCGACCGACCGAGCGCTTCAGTTCGCGGGTCGACAACTACGCCCGCCATCGTCCGAGCTATCCGGCGCCGGCCATCGAGCTGCTGAAGACACGCTGCGGGCTACGCCCCGGCGCGGTGGTCGCCGACCTCGGCTCCGGCACCGGCATCCTGACGGAGCTGCTCCTCAAGAGCGGTGCGGAAGTCTTCGCGGTCGAGCCGAACGATCGCATGCGCGCCGCGGCGGAGGCGCAGCTCGCTCACTACCCGCGCTTTCGCAGCGTGCCGGGCAGCGCCGAGTCCACCACGCTCGCCGCCGCGAGCGTCGACCTCCTGGTCGCGGGGCAGGCCTTCCACTGGTTCGATCCGCAGCGCGCGCGGCTCGAGGCGCTGCGCGTGCTGCGTCCCGGCGCGTGGGCGGCGCTCCTCTGGAACGAGCGCCCGCCCGAGGCCACGGCATTCCTCGCCGACTACGAATCGCTCCTCACGCGCCATGCACCCGAATACACGCGCATCACCGCGCGCCGCGCGGACGTCGGCACAATGCGCGAGTTCCTCGGCCCGGCGATGGAGCTCGCGACCTTCGCCAACCAGCAGATCCTCGACTTCGAGGGGCTGACGGGGCGCTTGATGTCCTCCTCGTATGCCCCCGAGCCGGGGTCCGCCGACTACGAGCCGCTGGTCGCGCTGCTGCGCGAGTTGTTCGACCGTCATCAGCGCGACGGCCGTATCGTCATGCCCTACAGCACGCTCGTGTATTTCTCGCAGCCGCGGGGGTCCTGAAGGCGCAGTGCTGGCAGGTCCCCCGGCAATGGTTAGGTACTTGCCTAACTATCGCCGAAAGGCACCGCTTAAGCGCCGTACGCTTTACCAGACACGGACCCGGTCCGCCGGGGCGAGATAGAGCTTCTCCCCCGGCTTGACGCCGAAGGCGTCGTACCAGGCGTCGAGGTTGCGCACGGTGTCGGCGCGGTATTCGGCGGGCGCGTGACCGTCGGTGACCAGGCGCTGGCGCAGCGCCGCCTCGCGAATCTTCTGGCGCCAGGACTGCGCGAAGCTGAGGAAAAACAGCTGCTCGGCGCTGTAGCCTGCGCCCCCCGCCGCCGGCTTGCCGCCGAGTGTCAACCGCCACGCGTCGAGCGAGTCGGCGAGACCCGCCACGTCGGCGATGTTCTCACTCAGGGTCTGCCGGCCGTTCACCGCGATGTCCGGGAAGGGATGGTAGCGGTCGAACTGCTCGGCGAGGCGCCGGCCGGCGGCTTCGAAGTGCGCGAAGTCATCCTGGGTCCACCAGTTGCGCAGCCTTCCGGCCGCATCGAACAGCGCCCCCTGGTCGTCGAAGCTATGGCTGATCTCGTGACCGATCACCGCACCGATCGCGCCGTAGTCGAGCACCGGAGCGCGCCGCGCGTCGAAGAAGGGCGGCTGCAGGATCGCCGCCGGAAAGTTGAGCGCATTCATCGCCGGGAGGTTCACCGCGTTGACCGTCTGCGGCGTCATGCACCACTCGGAGCGGTCGACCGGCGAGCCGAGCTTGGCGAGATTGCGCCGGTACTCGAAGAGGCTCGCGCGCTCGGCGTTGCCGAGCGCATCGCCGCCGACCACCTCGAGCCCGGAGTAGTCGCGCCACTTGTCGGGGTATCCGAGCCCGACCTTGAGGGCCGCGAGCTTCTCCTTCGCCTGGCGGCGCGTCTCTGGCGCCATCCATTCGATGCGGTCGATGCGCGCGGCGAACGCGGTGAGGAGATTGCGCACCATCGCTTCGGCGCGCGTCTTCTCCGCGGCGGAGAAGTAGCGCGCGACATAGAGCTTCCCGACGGCGTCGCCGAGGGCCTCGTTGGTGGCATCGACCGCGCGTTTCCAGCGCTCGCGCAGCTGCGGCGTGCCGGAGAGCACATGGCTGTGGAACTCGAAGTTCTCCTGCACGAAGGCCTTCGGCAGGTAAGGCGCGGCGCGCTCGAGGCCATGAGCCCGCAGATAATCCTTCCAGGTCTCGAGCGGCTCGCTCGCCACCAGCGCCGAGATGCCGGTGACCGCGGCGGGCTGCCAGACGACGAAGCGCGGCTGTGTGCCAAGGCCCGCGGCGGCGAAGAACGCCTCCCAGTCGAGCCCCGGAGCGCGCGCGTCGAAATCGTGGCGCGACCAGTGATTGTTGCCTTTCCTGACGTCCTCGGAGTCGGCGCGGCTCGAGTGCGCTTGCGCAATGCGCTTCTCGAGGGCGAGGATTCGCGCGGCCCTCGGCTGCGCGTCACTGAGGCCGGCGAGCTCGAGCACCCTGGCGAGGTGCGCCTGGTACTTCTCGCGGATCGCGGCCATCGGGGCCGAGGGGTTCAGGTAGTAGTCCCGGTCCGGCATCCCGAGGCCCCCCTGCAGGAGGAACGGCGAGTAGGCCTTCGGCTCATCGAGATCCTGCGCGACCCACAGGCCGAAGAGGTTCGGGGTGTAGAGGTTCGTATTGTTGAGCACGTCCACGTCGGCGCGCAGCGTGGCGCCGAGCGCCTGAGCGAGCTGGGCGCGGTCCGCGATGGCGTCGATGCGCGCGAGCGCGGCGGCGAGCGGCTTCAACCCGAGCCCCTCGATGTGCGCCTCGTCCATGAAGCTCGCGTAGTAATCGCCGATCCTGCGGGCGTCGGATCCGGCCGGGGCGCTCGCGGCGGCGTTCCTGATGAGCGCCACCGTGCGCCTGGTGTTGAGCTCGGCGAGCACCGCCCCGGTGCCGTAGCTGCTGCGGTCGGCAGGAATCTCCGTGCTCTTCAGCCAGCTGCCGTTGGCGTAGCGGAAGAAGTCGTCCCCGGGCGCGACCGAGCGGTCGATGCCGGCGACATCGATGCCGTGGGTGGCCGCGGGCGCGGCCGACGCCACCAGGGCCGCCAGCGCCGCGGTGGCCGAGATCAGAGCCGAGCGAGCGATGCGGATCATAGTCGCTCCCGGAAGCCGGCAGGGGCGCGGAGTCTACCCCAGGGATGTTGAAAGCGTACGTCCCCTGCCACACTAATCCCGTCATGCGAAGCTTTCCCGTGCTGCTGCGCGGCCTCGCGCTCATCCTCGCGTGCGTTCCCTGCGCCTTTGCGTGGGGGCCGCAGGGACACCGGACCGTGGGCGCCATCGCCGACCGGCTGCTGACGCCCGCAGCGCGCGCGGCGGTCGGCGAGCTTCTCGCGGCCGACCTCGACAAGTTCGACAACCCCTCCGGGCGCGCCACGCTCGAGTCGGTCGCGGTGTGGGCGGACGAGATCCGCGGCACGGCCGCCGACGAGCCGCGCTGGCATTACGACGACGTGCCGGTGTGCGGTCCGGTGCCGCCCCGCGAGCAGTACTGCCGCGGCGGGCAATGCAACTCCGCGCAGCTCGAGCGGCTCACTACGGTGCTCGCCGACAGCCATGCGGAGCTGCGCGCACGCAACGAGGCGCTCAAGTGGATCGTGCACCTGGTGGGCGACATTCATCAGCCGCTGCACGCCGCGGATAACGGCGACCTGGGGGGCAACCGGGTGCTGGTGGCGCTCGCGGGCGTGCGCACCCGGGGCCGCTTGACTCTGCACGGCGCCTGGGACTCGGAGCTGGTGGCGCTGGCGCTCGAGACGCGCCGCCGGCAGCGGCCGCCGCGCGATATCGACACGCTCGCGCTCGAGGCGCGGCGGCTCGCGGCCGAGGCAGGGCAGGGCACACCCGCCAGCTGGGCGAGCGAGTCCAATCATCTGGCGAGAAACGTCGCCTATCGGTATCCGGGCTTCGCCTGCGGCAGCGTGCCGGAGCGCATCGTGGTGCTCGACCGTGACTACCAGCGCGAGGCCTCGGGCCTCGTGCGCGAGCGGCTGCTCCTGGCGGGCGCGCGCCTTGCGAATCTTCTTAATGAAACGCTCGTAACGCACTGACAATGCGCCGAATCAGACCCCTCGCGCCGGTGTCATGGAGGCCGTGCTAAATTTATGTTCCAGAACAAGGAGGCGAGAGCCAAGTGAGCGCCAGCAACGAAAGCCTGACTTCCGGCCGCAAGCACAGTGAGATTGCGCGTTCCCCCATGGCCACGGGCCCGGAGAGTGAGGCGCCCTCGCCCTCCGACGTGCGGGCCACGGACCGCTGGCTGCTGAAGCGCGTCTCCTCGTTCCTCGGCGATCCGCCGGTGGAGTTCGCGGTGCGGGGCGGCGCCCGCGTGCGCGCGGCGTCGACTCCCGTGGCGCGCGTGACTTTTGCGAGCCGCGCCACGCTCGTCTCGACCCTGGCGGATCCCTGGGTGCGCTTCGGCGACGCCTACAGCGACGGCAGCCTGAGCGTCGACGGCGACCTGGTCGAGCTGCTCGAAGTCGTATACCGGGCGAGCGCCAGGGCCGAGCCCTCCTGGCTGCGGCGCGCCACGGACCTGGCGCACCGGCCGCGCGTCAACACTCTGAGCGGCTCGCGCGACAACATTCATCATCACTACGACATCGGCAATGATTTCTACTCGCTGTGGCTCGGCAGCACCATGGCCTACACCTGCGCCTACTACCCGACGCCCACGGCGGCGCTCGATGAGGCCCAGACCGCCAAGATGCACCACGTGTGCCGCAAGGTGCGGTTGAAGCCCGGCGAGAGCGTGGTCGAGGCGGGCTGTGGCTGGGGCACGCTCGCGCTGCACATGGCGCGCCACTACGGCGTGCGGGTGCGCGCTTTCAACATCTCGCACGAGCAGGTGGCGTATGCGCGCGAGCGCGCCGCGCGCGAAGGCCTCGCCGGTCAGGTCGAGTACGTCGAGGACGACTACCGCAACATCTCCGGCCACTACGACGCGTTCATCTCGGTCGGCATGCTCGAGCACGTGGGAGTCAAGAACTACCCGACGCTCGGACGCGTCGCCCGGCGCTGCCTCGGCAGCAACGGGCGCGGTCTGATTCATTCGATCGGCCGCAACCACCCGGCGCGCCTGCAGCCGTGGATCGAGAAGCGCATCTTCCCCGGCGCCTATGCGCCCTCGCTCGGGGAGATGGCGCAGATCTTCGAGCCCTGGGATCTCTCGGTGCTCGACGTCGAGAACCTGCGGCTGCATTACGCGCAGACGCTGCGCCACTGGCTCGGCCTCTACGAGGCGGCGAGCGAGCGGGTGCGGGCGATGTTCGACGAGAAATTCGTGCGCATGTGGCGGCTGTACCTGGCGGGCTCGATCGCGGCCTTCTCGACCGGCACGCTGCAGCTCTTCCAGGTGGTGTTCGCCACCGCCGACAACAATGACGTCCCCTGGACGCGCGCGCACCTCTACACGCCCTGACCCCGGCATGCGCTCGTCTGAGGTCATCATCGTCGGCGGCGGGCCCGCGGGCTCGAGCGCCGCCTGGCGCCTGAAGCGCGCCGGCGCCGACGTCCTGGTGCTCGACCGCGAGCGCTTTCCGCGCTTGAAGCTGTGCGCCGGCTGGATCACGCCCGAAGTGGTCCGCGAGCTCGAGATGGATCTCGACGCCTATCCGCATCGGCTCCTCACCTTTCCGCGCCTCAAGGTGCACTACGGCAGGCTGACCGTCCCCGTGCCGTGCGTGCAGCACTCGATCCGCCGCTTCGAGTTCGACGCCTGGCTGCTCGAGCGCTCGGGCGCGCCGGTCGAGCAGCACAACGTGCGCGACATCGTCGCCGACGGCGCTGGCTTCCTTCTCGATGGCGCCTACCGCTGCCGCTATCTCATCGGCGCCGGCGGCACGCGCTGCCCCGTGTACCGCAACCTCTTCAAGGAACTCAACCCGCGCGCGCACGAGCTGCAGATCGTGACCCTCGAGCACGAGATCGAGTACCACTGGGAGGATCCCGACTGCCACCTGTGGTTCTGCGACGAGGGCCTGCCGGGATATTCGTGGTACGTGCCGAAGGAGAGCGGTTGGCTCAACGTCGGGATCGGCGGCTTCGCCGAGCGCATCAAGAGCGCGGGCCAGGACATCAAGACGCACTGGGCGCACTTCGCCGAGAAGCTCGCCGGCGGACTGACGCGCGGCGTGCACTATGACCCGACCGGGTACAGCTATTTCCTCCTCGGGCGCGTCGACGTGGTGCGCCGTGACAATGCCTTCATCACCGGCGATGCGGCCGGGCTCGCGAGCCGGGATCTCGGCGAGGGGATCGGGCCGGCGATCCGCAGCGGCCTGCGCGCCGCCGAGACGATCCTCCATGGCGCACCCTACCGCCTCGACGACGTGACCGGCATGAGTGTCGCGAGCATCGCAAGGAGTATGCTGACCCGCGCGGCGCGTCCGCTCGGCCCGCACGGGCGGCGGCGCGCGGGCAACGGAGGACCTGCGCATGGCTTACGTCACGGTAATCAATGAGCATCAGCACCTGCAGCAGGTCGTCTCCGGTCATCACCACCTGACCGCTGACGAGGCGGTCGCCGCCGGCGGGAGCGACGCCGGCTTCGCGCCGCGGGAGCTGCTGCTCGCGAGCCTCGGCACCTGCACAGCCGTGGCGCTGCGCAAGCACGCGGCCCAGAACGACTGGACGCTCGGCAAGATCACGGTCGGCGTGCGCTGGTCGCGCGACGCCGAAGGCCGCGAGCACATCGAGCGGCGCCTCTCCTTCGGCAAGCCGCTCACCGCCGCGCAGAAGGCGCGGCTCCTCGAGGTCGCCGAGATGACGCCCGTGAGCGCGCTGCTGCGCGCCGGGATCAGGATCCAGTCGTCCGTGGTCGACTGAGACGAGGCGTCAGTAGTTAACGGTGACAGTGATGGTGTCGGTGTAGGTGCCGGGCGCGGGATCCTGGAGCGCGGCGATGGCGCCGTACACGGTGGCGTTGGCCGTGGTCGGAAAGCCGGGATTGAGCGTCAGCGTTGCGATCTGGCTGACGCCGCTGCCGTTGCCCCAGATCTGAGTGTCGGCGGCGTTCAGATACAGGTTGTACTTGAGAGTGTAAGTGCCGCTCGTCAGCGTGCGCGTAGTGTAAGTGCCGCTCGCGCCGGTGCTCAGGTAGACGGTGACCGAGGTCTGCCCGAAGACGAAGCACTGAACGGTGACGGTGGCCGTGGAGACCAGCGGGGTGGGGGTGAGCGGCGTGTAGGTGCCGAAGGCCACGCTGGTGGCGCTCGCGGAGCACTCAAACACCTGGCCATGCGCGAGCGGCGAAGCGAGGCCGCTCAGCGCGGCGAGCGCGAGGCACGCGCGCAGGCAGCGTGCACCGCTCAGGCGCCTGACGAGATTCCTCATGGCGTGCTCCCGCAGGCGATGCTGCCGAGGTCGGGCTGCGGCTCGTCCCCAGGGGGCGGAGGCAGACGGAAGGTGCACTGCCCGCCGTTCCAGTGGGCCAACCCGGTGGTGCCGTGATCGTAGCCGGTGACGTAGGTGAGGCCGTCCAGACCGACCGGAAAGTCCTCGCCCTGGAAGCTTACCGTAGCGCCCGGGGGCACGGGGCTGCCGTCGGCACGCCGCAGCCTGAACACGCCCGAGCGCTCCCGCTTCACTGGGAAGTTCACGACGATGCCGCTGCGATACGGCGGCACCACCTGCACCTGGGGATCCGACAACGTGGCATCGAGCGGCAGCTGCAGCGGATCGATGCTGAGGCGGTTGACCTCGAACGATCGCAGATACGGAACCAGCGCCTGGCCGTTGCTGTCGGTCTGCGCGACCGGCTGATTGTCGAAGTACACCGTCAGGTTGGGAATGCCGCCGGTTTCCACCGTGGCGAAGCTGTCGCTCAGCGTGCGCGCGGCGTGCACCTCGCTGTCCATGAACGTGAGCCCACCGTTGACCGTCAGGCGCTGCGCGCTGAGCTCGTCGTAGCGGGCCGCACCCGCGTCCAGCGTATAAAAGTCCCCCTGGCGCAGATACTCGGCGTCGTAACTGCCGTCGGTGCCCGCAGACAGCAGGTAGCCGTCTCCCGGGCCCAGCGGCAGGCTCTTCTGCAGCGTCTGCACGAACGCGGCGTTGGGGGTGGTCGGCTGCGCGCTGTCGTAGCGGACCTGGCTGGTGGTGTTGTGGCGACTGTCGAGCGGCAGAACGTAGAACACCGACACGTTGGTGTCCGGGGTGGTGCCGGTGGTGCGGCTCATGTTGGCGCTCAGATTGCCATGACCGAGATTCACCTGGTAGGTGACGCCGAGGGTCTGCTGCCGGGTATCGTCGTAGTTGCGCTGCGCTACGAAGGCGATCTGCAGGCTGCCGGGACGACCGAAGTTATAGCCCGCCTGCGCCAGGTCGCGCGCGCGCGGCGCGGGCTCGGGTGCGGCGAAGTCGCCGACCTCGCGAAAGCCGGAGTCCGCATACTGCGCCTGCAGCAGGATGCTGAAGCGCTCATCGACGTGCTGGATGCCGAGGGCGCCATAGCCTCCGGAAGTGCGCGGCTCGGCGGGACCGCCGAAGGGTGCCTGGTAGGCGGGTTCGCCGCCGTAGGCAAGGTCCAGCGTGACGACTGCGTAGTGATCGAGCGCCTGCGCGATGTCGATGCCGACCGCTTCCGGGCCGTCATGCAGTGCCTCGGCGTGGACTTCGCCGGTGAGACTTGCCGTCAGCCCGCGTCGCCAGGTCGCCGCGGCGAGCAACGGCCCGTAATCATCGCTCGCCAGGCCGTAGTTCTCGCGCACCGGACCGAGGTCGACGTCGTACATCGACAGGCCGGGCTGCAGCATCACGGCGGCTGAGTAGAACGGCACGGTGACGAGCTGCTCCTGCCCGAGCGCGTTGCGCACCACGATGGTGACATCACCGCTGCCGGTCAGCGCCGGCACCTGGTTGACCACGAAGGGGCCGGCGGGCACGTCGGTGGCACCGACCGCCCTGCCGTTCACGAACACGTCCACCGTCGAGGGCACGACTGCAGTGCCGCTTGCCGCGAGCCATGGGGTCGTGACCAGATCGGGCCGTATGCCGAAGTTGGTACCCCATTGCAGGCCGCCGAAGCGCACTGCCTCGGCCCACGAGCCCGGGACGTTGATGGCATCCCCCAGGCGCAGCGTCTCGAGCGAGTCGGTGAAGTCGTGACTGAAGGTCGTGGCGAGCCGCACGAAGCCGGTGCTGCCGTCGGTCGAAGTGACGACTGAGGTATTGGTCAGGACACCCAGGGGACTGAAGAAGCCGAGCTCGGTGGCGGCGCTGGCAACGCCCGCGCCGGTGTACTGTCCGGTCTGGCCGTAGAGGGTGTAATTAAGGAACAGACCCGTACCGCTCGCCGTGAGCGGCGGGCGCGGGCCGCCGTTGAACAGCAGAGTCGAGCTCTCGAATGCGGCGGCGGGTACGCTGATGCTCGCCGCGCTCTGGGCCTCGTCGATCCGCACCTTGGCACCCGGGATGGCGGCAACCGGGAAGTAGCGCTGATTGCCGCTGACGTGCGCCGCCGCGTTCGGCAGCCGCAGCCGCAGCCGCCGCAGATCCGCCTCGGCGAGCCACAGCGCGCCGTCCGGATCGCGCAGCGCGACCACGTCCGGCTTGGTGCGCGTGCCGTTTACCTGCAGCTCGAGCACCGACTGGCGCCAGCC
>JASHQW010000012.1 GCA_030038875.1 Gammaproteobacteria bacterium
CCTGCTGGTGAACTCCGGCACCCCCGAGGCTCCGACCGCGCCCGCGGTGCGCCGCTTCCTGCGCCGCTTCCTCTCCGACCCGCGCGTGGTCGAGCTGCCGCGCCTCGTGTGGCTGCCGATCCTCTATGCCCTGGTGCTGCCGCTGCGGCCGGCGCGCATCGCGCGCAAGTACCGCCGGATCTGGTCCGAGGCCGGCTCGCCGCTGCGCGAGCTGTCCGAGCAGCTGCGTGGGGCGCTCACCGCCACTCTCGCCCGGCAGGTGCTGGCGCCCCTGTCGGTGGAGCTCGGCATGCTCTACAGCCCGCCCGCGGTGCGCGCGGCGCTCGCGCGGCTGCGGGCGAGCGGCGCGCAGCGCGTCCTCGTGGTGCCGCTCTTCCCGCAGTACTGCGGCGCCACCACCGGGGCGGTCTACGATCAGGTGAGCGAGGAGCTGCGCCGCTGGCGCTGGCTGCCCGAGCTGCGCTTCGTCGCCGAGTACCACGACCATCCGGGCTACATCGAGGCGCTGCGCGCGAGCGTCGCCGAGCACTGGAGCCGCGAGGGGCGCACCGGGCACCTGCTGATGTCCTTCCACGGCATTCCCGAGCGCTATTTCTCCGCGGGCGATCCCTACTTCTGCAAATGCCAGAAGACCGCGCGCCTCCTGGCGGACGAGCTGATGCTGCGCGAGAGCGAGTGGAGCGTCGCCTTCCAGTCGCGCTTCGGGCCGAGCGGGTGGCTGAAGCCCTACACGCGCGAGGTGCTCGAGAGGATGCCGGCGCGCGGCGCGCGCAGCGTGACGGTCGTGTGCCCGGGCTTCGCGGTCGACTGTCTGGAGACGCTCGAGGAGATCGCCATCGAGAACCGCGAGTGCTTCATGCGCGCCGGCGGCGAGCGTTTTCGGTACGTGCCGGCGCTCAACGCGAGTCCTGCCCACGCGCAGTGCCTCAGCGATCTCATCGTCGAGCACTGCCAGGGGTGGACGCACCTCGAGCACGGACGGCTGCCGAGCGCTGCGCGCGGCGCCTCCGCCTGATGGCCCAGCTGCCGCCGCCCGGGCGCTTCCACGAGCTGAGCCTCGCGACCGGCGATATCCGCGCCTCGGTGGAGTTCTACGAGCGTCTCGGGTTCTCCCACACCGTCACCACCGATACCTACGCGCATCCCTATGGCGTGCTGACCGACGGCACGGTCTACATCGG
Source organism: Gammaproteobacteria bacterium (assembly GCA_030038875.1). Classification (GTDB taxonomy): domain Bacteria; phylum Pseudomonadota; class Gammaproteobacteria; order Steroidobacterales; family Steroidobacteraceae; genus 13-2-20CM-66-19. Next base: position 1,182 of record JASHQW010000012.1, read on the forward strand.
CCTGCACCAGTGGCGCGGCGCCTCGCCCACGCTCACCTTCGTGCGGCCCGGCATCGCCGCGTGTCTGGCCGAATTCGCGGCGCTCGGCATCGAGCTCAGCGTGTGCCGCACCGGCGAGGAAGTCTTCAACGAGATCGGCTTCGAGGGCCCACATGGGGAGTCGGTGCGCGTGATCGAGGCGCGCACCTACTCGCCCGCCGCCCGCGCCGCCGACCAAGTCTCGCTGTGCGGCGAGTTCGCGCAGCTGTCGCTCCCGGCGAGCGATTTTGCCGCCGCCCGGACCTTCTGGGAGCCGCTCGGCTTCGTCGCGATCGAGGAAGCGGCGGCTCCCTACGTGCATTTGCCTCTCACCAGCGACACTCTGGAGCTCGCGTTCCACCGCCCGCGCACCTTCGAGGCGGCGCTCCTCGTGTTCCGTGCCGCGGACATGGCGGCGCGGATCGAGCGACTGCGCGCGCTCGGCGTGACGGAGGAGCCGCTGCCGCGCGGCATGGTCCGCGATGCCAACGCGCTGCTCCTGAGCCCCGAGGGCACGCAGCTGCTGCTGCTCACCGACGCGAATTAGCGCGCCGCGAGAAAGGAACGCCCATGCGCCGTGCCGTCTTCGCCCTGCCCGCCGTGCTGGCGAGCTTCGCCGCGCTCGGCGACCCCGGCATGTGGACCTTTCATGACTTCCCGAGCGAGCTCGTGAAGCAGGAGCATGGCGTCGTCATCGACAAGGCGTGGCTCGACCGGGTGCGCACCGCGACCCTGCGCCTCTCGAACTGCACTGCCTCCTTCGTGTCCCCCGATGGGCTGATTCTGACCAACCACCACTGCTCGGAGTCCTGCCTCGATGAGCATGCCACCGCCGCGCAGCCGCTCCTGAGGGACGGCTTCCTGGCGCGCACGCGCGCGCAGGAGCTGCGCTGCGGCACCCAGGTCGCCGACGTGCTGATCGGCATGGAGGACGTCACGGCCAGGGTCGAGGCCGCCATCCGCGGGCTCGATGACCAGACCGCCAACAGCACCCGCAAGAAGACCCTGACAATGCTCGAGCAGGCGTGCGAGGACGAGAGCCGGCGCGCGGGCACGCCGGCGCTCAAGTGCGAGAGCGTGACGCTCTACCAGGGAGGGCAGTACTGGCTCTACAAGTACCACCGCTACGACGACGTGCGGCTGGTGTTCGCGCCCGAGCGCGCCATCGCCGCTTTCGGCGGCGACCCCGATAATTTTCAATTCCCGCGCTGGTGCCTCGACCTGTCGCTGCTGCGCGCCTACGGACCCGACGGCCAGCCCGCCCACACCCCCTCCTTCCTCACGCTCAGGCCCGCGGGGCCCGAGGCCGGCGAGGTCGTGTTCGTGGCCGGACATCCGGGCCACACCGACCGGCTCCTCACCGTGGCGCAGCTCCTCGAGCTGCGCGACGTGTTCCTGCCGCGCTGGCTGCTGCGTGCCGCGGAGCTGCGCGGGCGGCTGATCGAGTTCCGCAAGACCGGCGCCGAGGCGAGTCGCATCGCGGAAGACCCGCTGAACGGCCTCGAGAACGCCCTCAAGGTGCGCCGCAGACAGCTCGATGCGCTGCTCGACGAGCGGCTGCTCGCGGCGAAGCGCGCCGCGGAGACGGCGCTGCGCGAGAAGGTGGCGGCCGACCCCGGGCTCGCGGCCGCGACCGGCGATCCGTGGCGCGAGATCGCCCGGGCGGAGGGCGTCCAGCGTGAGCTCGATCTGCCCTATACCTGGATCGAGCTCGGCGCCGGATTCAACAGCGCCCTCTTCAATTACGCGCGCACCCTGGTGCGCGGCGCCGCCGAGCGCGCCAAGCCCAACACCGAGCGGCTGCGCGAGTACCGCGACACGGCGCTGCCGCGCGTCGCGCAGCGCCTGAGGGCTCCCATTCCCGTTTACCCGCAGCTCGAGAAGCTCACGCTGTCCTTCTCGCTCGAGCGCATGCGCGAGTGGCTCGGGCCGGACGCCCCCATCGTACGCTCGCTCCTCGCCAGGGACTCACCCGACACACTGGCCGCGCGCCTCGTCGACGGTTCGCAGCTTGCCGATCCGGCGCTGCGCAGGCAGCTCTGGGAGGGCGGCGCGGCGGCCGTCGACGCCTCGCACGATCCGATGATCGAGCTGGCCCGCGCCATCGACCCGCAAGCGCGCGCGCTGCGCAAGCGCTACGAGGACGAGGTGGAGGCGCCGATCGATGCGGCCGCGGAGAAGATCGCGCGCGCGCGCTTCAAGGTGTACGGCACCAGCGAGCCGCCGGATGCGACTTTCACGCTGCGCCTCAATGTCGGCACGGTGCAGGGATGGAAAGAGGGCAGCGTCACGGTCGAGCCGTTCACGCACACCGCCCGGCTGTTCGAGCGCGCCACGAGCGAGGATCCCTTCCGGATTCCGGACAGCTGGCTCGCGGTGAAGAGCCAGCTCGACCCCGCGACGCGCTTCAATCTCGCGAGCAGCAACGACATCATCGGCGGCAACTCCGGCAGCCCCTTGATCGACGCGCGCGGGCGCGTCGTCGGCCTGATGTTCGACGGCAACATCCACGCGATCTCCGGAGACTACTGGTACGACGCGGAGCTCAACCGCGCCGTGGCGGTGGATCCGGCGATCATTTTCGAGGCGCTGCGCAAGGTCTACCGGGCGACGGAGCTGCTCGCCGAGATGGGCACGAAGTAGCCGCTCAGCGCGCGCCGCCCACGGCCCGCGCGACGATGCGGAAGCGCACCCGCATCTCGTCCTGCACCGCGAGCGCGCCCATGAGCGCCGTGAAGGGAGTGAGTCCGAGCTCGCTTTGTCTGAGCGCGGTCTCGCCCGTCACGGTGAGGGTATCGCCCGCGAGCTCCCAGGCGAGCGGAACGCTGATGGTGCGGTGCTGGTCGCGGACCTGCGCGTCGAGGTACGCGATGAGCGCGCGCGGCGCTGCGGCCGCCGCGGGCGCGAGCCGCTCGGCGCGCAGCACCACCTCCGGGTAATCATCGGCGGCGAGCAGCGCGGGCCCGAGCATGTTGCGCCG
>JASHQW010000013.1 GCA_030038875.1 Gammaproteobacteria bacterium
CCACCTGCTGCGCGATGTTCATCGCGCTGGCGATGCGCAGCTGCTTGCGCGACTTCTCGCGCACCTGGACCACGTCGCCGGCCTTCACCTGGTAGGAGGCGATGGTCACGCCGCGCTCGTTGACCGTGATCGCCTTGTGGCTCACCAGCTGGCGCGCCTCGGCGCGCGTCGCGGCAAAACCCATGCGGTAGACGACATTGTCGAGACGACACTCGAGGAGGCGCAGCAGCGTCACGCCCGTGGCGCCCTTGGTGCGGGCCGCCGCCTGGTAGTAGTTGCTGAACTGCCGCTCGAGCACGCCATACATGCGGCGCAGCTTCTGCTTCTCGCGCAGCTGCAGGCCGTAATCGGAGAGCCGCTGGCGGCGCTCGCCCTTGATGCCGCCCGGCGGCACGGTGAACTTGCACTTGTTCTCGAGCGGCTTGACGCCCGACTTCAGGAACAGATCCGTGCCCTCGCGGCGAGCGAGCTTGCACTTCGGTCCGGTGTAACGCGCCATTATCTTTCCTCTGGCTGAAAGCCGCCTGCGGCGCTTTCAGCGGACAAATGCTGTCGGCTTCGTTCGAGGCGGGCGAAAGGGCGCTGCGGACGCAGCGCGGCCTGCAGCCCTTTCGCCCGCGGGCAAGGTGTTCGCGCAGCTGTCATCACACGCGGCGCTTCTTGGGCGGACGGCATCCGTTGTGCGGAATGGGCGTCACGTCCGAGATGCTGGTGATCTTCAGCCCGCAGTTGTTGAGCGCGCGCACTGCAGATTCGCGCCCGGGGCCGGGTCCGCCGACGCGCACCTCGACGTTCTTCACGCCGTGCTCCTGCGCCGCTGTGCCGGCCTTCTCGGCCGCCACCTGCGCGGCGAACGGCGTCGACTTGCGCGAGCCGCGGAAGCCGCAGCCGCCGGCGGTCGCCCACGAGAGCGTGTTCCCCTGCCGGTCGGTGATCGTGATGATCGTGTTGTTGAAGGAGGCATGCACGTGCGCGATCGCATCGAGCACGTTCTTGCGTGCCTTCTTCGGCTTCTTCGGAACCGCCGCCGCCGCGGGAGCCGCGCCCGCCGCCGGTGCCGCCGCCGGGGCCGCGGCTGCTGCGCCCTTCGCCTCAGGTTTCTGCTGTTCAGCCATGCTTTATGCCTTTCCCGGCGGGGCGTTGAGCTTCACCGCCTGCTTGCGCGGTCCCTTGCGGGTGCGCGCGTTGGTGCGCGTGCGCTGGCCGCGCACCGGGAGTCCGCGGCGATGACGCAGTCCCCGCCAGGTGCCGAGGTCCATGAGCCGCTTGATGTTCATCGACACTTCGCGCCTGAGGTCGCCCTCGACCGCGTACTTGGCGATCGCCGAGCGGATCGCGTTGACCTCGGCCTCGGTGAGATCCTTCACCTTGGTGACCGGGTTGACGCCCGCGGCCTCGCAGGCGGCGTGCGCACGCGCGCGGCCCACGCCGAAGATGTGCGTGAGCCCGACCCACACGTGCTTGTTCATCGGGATGTTGATACCGGCTATGCGTGCCATGTGTGCCTTACCTCAACCCTGACGCTGCTTGTGGCGCGGGTCCGAGCAGATGACGTAGACCACGCGCCGGCGGCGCACGATCTTGCAGTTCTTGCAGATCTTCTTGACCGACGGACGCACTTTCATTGATTAACCACCCGGCCCCGTTCGCCCGTAGCCGAGCAAGTTGGCCTTCTTGAGGAGTCCCGGGTAGTGATGCGACATCATGTGTGCGTTCAGCTGCGACATGAAATCCATCACCACCACCACGACGATGAGGAGCGAGGTGCCGCCGAAGCGGAACGGCACGCCGTACCAGGAAATCAGAATCTCGGGCACGAGGCACACCGCGGTGACATACAGCGCGCCCCAGAGCGTGAGGCGCGTGAGCACCTGGTCGATGTACTCGGCGGTCTGCTGACCGGGGCGGATGCCGCGCACGAAGGCGCCGGACTTCTTGAGGTTCTCGGCGGTGTCGCGCGCGTTGAAGACCAGCGCCGTGTAGAAGAAGCAGAAGAAAATGATCAGCACCGCGTAGATCACCAGGTGCAGCGGCTGGCCGTAGCCGAGCGCAGCGGCCACATCCTGCGCGACGTTGGCGTACCAGGTGCCGGAATTGGCGCCCAGGAAACTGGCGATGGTCGCGGGGAAGAGCAGGAGGCTCGAGGCGAAGATCGGCGGAATGACGCCCGACATGTTGATCTTGAAGGGCAGATGCGTGCTCTGGCCCGCGTACATGTGCCGGCCCACCTGGCGTTTGGCGTAGTCGACCGGAATGCGCCGCTGGGCGCGCTCCATGAACACGACGAACGCGGTCACGCCCACGACCAGGAAAAGGAGCGCGAGCGCCACGGGACCGGGCATCTCGCCGCTGCTCACCGCCTCCATGGTGTTGCCCACCGCTCCCGGGAGCCCGGCGACGATGCCGGAGAGGATGATCATCGAGATGCCGTTGCCGACGCCGCGCTCGGTGATCTGCTCGCCGAGCCACATGAGGAACATCGTTCCCGTGGTCATCGTGATGGTGGCGATCATCAGGAACGGCCAGCCGGTGATCAGCGTCATGCCGCCCTTCTCGAGCGCGCCCGCAGCCGCAAACGACTGGAACAGGGCGAGGATCACGGTGCCGATGCGCGTGTACTCGGTGATCTTGCGCCGGCCGGACTCGCCCTCCTTGCGCAGCTCCATGAGCGTCGGCACCACCATCGACATCATCTGGATGATGATGGAGGCGGAGATGTAGGGCATGACGCCCATGGCGAAGATCGACAGGCGCGACAGCGCCCCGCCCGAGAACAGGTTGACGATCCCGAGGATGGTGTTGGACTTGTCGCCGAAGAAGTGCGCCACTTCCGCCGGGTTGATGCCGGGCACCGGGATGAAGGTGCCAATGCGGTACACGATGAGCGCGCCGATCAGGAAAAAGATGCGGCTGCGAATCTCCCCGAAACGGGCAGCATCGCCGAGCGTCGCGGCCGGATTGCTGAAGGGGGTGTTCGCCATTGCCCTATTCGATCCTGCCGCCCGCGGCCTCGATGGCCGCGCGCGCCCCCTTGGTGGCCGCGACACCCTTGAGCGTCACGGCCTTCTTCAGCTCGCCGGACAGCACCACCTTGGCGCGCTCGGCCGAAGGCGGTACGACCCCGGCCTGCTTGAGGGCCTCGAGATCCACCACCGCAGCCTCGACCTTGGCCAGCTCGTGCAGGCGCACCTCGGCGCGCGTGCGCTTGATGTCGGAGCGGAAGCCGACCTTCGGCATCCGGCGCTGCAGCGGCATCTGGCCGCCCTCGAAGCCGACCTTGTGGTAGCCACCCTTGCGGGCGCGCTGTCCCTTGGTGCCGCGGCCGCAGGTCTTGCCCTGGCCGGCGGAGGCGCCGCGTCCGACGCGCAGCCGCGGACGGCGCGCGCCGGGAGCGGGTTTGAGTGTATTGAGTCGCATAAGCTTCAGACGCCTTTCCCGGTGGCGCGGTTCACCGCGCCGTCGCCCTCGACCACGAGCAGGTGCACGGCGGTCTGGATCATGCCGCGGTTCTGCGGCGTGTCCTTGACCGTGACGCTCTGATGCATGCGGCGCAGCCCCAGGCCGCGCGCGGACGCCTGAATGTTCTTCAGCTGCCCGGCCAGGCTCTTCACCAGCGTCACCTTGAGTTGCTTGTCGGCCATGATCTTCAGCCCGTGATCTCTTCGAGGCTCTTACCGCGCTTCGCCGCGATCTCCTCGGGCGAGCGGATCTTGGCGAGCGCATTGATGGTCGCGCGCACCACGTTGATCGGGTTGCGCGAGCCGTAGCTCTTGGCGAGCACGTTACGCACGCCCGCGCACTCGAGCACGGCGCGCATGCCGCCGCCGGCGATGACGCCGGTACCATCGGATGCCGGCTGCATGTAGACGCGCGTCGCTCCGTGTGCGCCGGTGATCGCGTAGTGCAGCGAATCGTTACGCAGCGCCACGTTGATCAGGTTCTTGCGCGCCTGGGTCATGGCCTTGGAGATCGCCACCGGCACCTCGCGCGCCTTGCCGAAGCCGTAGCCGACGCGCCCGGCGGTGTCGCCGACCACGGTCAGCGCGGTGAAGCCGAACTGCCGGCCACCCTTGACCACCTTAGCCGTGCGATTCACTGCGACGAGCTTCTCGATGAACTCGTCCGCCGGCTGGCCCTTTTCCGCTCTCGCCATATGGTGTCACCTGCTCAGAATTCAAGACCCGCTTCGCGGGCCGCATCCGCAAGCGCCTTGACGCGCCCGTGGAACTGGAAACCGGACCGGTCGAAGGCCACGCGGCTCACGCCGGCCGCCTTGGCCTTCTCGGCGATGGCGCGCCCGACGGCCTTGGCCGCCGCGACGTTGCCGGTGGCCTTGAGGCCCTCGCGCACCTTCTCCTGCACGGTGGAGGCGGCCGCGATCACCTTCGCGCCCGAGTCGGTCGTGACCTGGGCATAGATGTGCTTCGGAGTGCGGTGCACGGTGAGGCGCGCCACGCCCAGGTCGCGGATATGCGCGCGCGTCTTGATCGCGCGCCGCAGCCGCCGCTCCTTTTTGGTGGTGCTCATTTCTTCTTCCCTTCCTTCAGGGTGATCTGCTCGCCGACGTAGCGCACACCCTTGCCCTTGTAGGGCTCGGGCGGCCGTACGCCGCGGATCTCGGCCGCCACCTGGCCGACCTTCTGCCGGTCGATGCCCTTGATGATGATCTCGGTCTGGCTCGGGGTCTCGATGCTGATGCCTTCCGGGATCGGAAAGTTCACCGGGTGCGAGAAGCCGAGCGTCAGGTTGAGCGTCTTGCCCTGCAGCTGCGCGCGGAAGCCCACCCCGACCAGCTCGAGCTTCTTCTCATAGCCTTTGGTGACGCCGCGCACCATGTTGGCGAGGTGCGCGCGCGTGGCGCCGGCGCGCGTGCGCGCCAGGTCCGGATCGGCGAAGCTCACCTGCAGCTTCTTGTCCGTCTGCGCCACGGTCACGCCGGTGGTGAGCGGCAGGCTGAGCGAGCCCTTGGCGCCCTTGATGGTCACCGCCTCGGCGGCGATGGTCGCGGTCACGCCCGCAGGCAGCTCGACCGGTGCTTTGGCAATTCTCGACATGATGGCTCTCTACGTCAGGCGACGATGCACAGGACTTCGCCGCCCTGTCCGATCGAGCGTGCCTGCTTGTCGGTCATGACACCCTTCGGGGTCGAGACGATCACCGTCCCCATGCCCCCGAGCACCTTCGGCAGATGGTCCTTGCCGCGGTAGATCCTGAGGCCCGGACGGCTGACGCGCTCGAGGCGGTCGATCACCGGCCGGCCCTCGAAGTACTTGAGGCCTATGGTGAGGCGCGGCTTGCCGCCGTCGGCGTCGAGGCGGAAGTCGGCGATGTAGCCCTCCTCCTTCAGCACCTTGACGATCGCGGTCTTCAGCCGCGAGGAGTCGAGCTGCACCTCTGCCTTGCCGGCGCTCTGGCCGTTGCGGATGCGGGTGAGAAGATCGGCGACTGGGTCGGTCATGCTCATGGTCAGCCCCTCACCAGCTCGCCTTTGTGAGGCCCGGAATCTCCCCGCGCGCGGCCACCTCGCGGATCTTCACCCGCGACAGACCGAACTTGCGGTACACGCCGCGTGAGCGGCCCGTGATCGCGCAGCGCTTGCGCTGGCGCGAGGCGCTCGCATTGCGGGGCTGCGACTGCAATGCGGCCTGTGCCGCCGCGCGCTCCTCGGGCGAAGTCCTGGGGCTGCGGATCAGCTCCTTTAACTTCGCGCGCTTGGCCGCGTACTTCTTCACGACACGTGCGCGACGCTTCTCGCGCTCGACCATGCTCGTCTTTGCCATAGATTACTTGCGGAAGGGAAAGTTGAATGCCTCGAGCAACGCTCGGCCGTGACGGTCGTCCTTGGCCGTCGTAGTGATGGTGATATCCATGCCCCGGACCTGGTCGATCTGGTCGTACTGGATCTCGGGGAAGATGATCTGCTCCTTGACGCCGAGCGAGTAGTTGCCCTGGCCGTCGAAGGAGCGCGGCGACACGCCGCGGAAGTCGCGGATGCGCGGCATCGCGATGCTGATCAGGCGATCGAGGAACTCGTACATGCGCATGCCGCGCAGCGTCACCTTGGCGCCGACCGCGAGCCCGGCGCGGATCTTGAAGGAGGCGATCGCCTTGCGCGACTTGGTGACGAGCGGCTTCTGGCCGGTGATCTTGGTGAGGTCGGCGAGCGCGGCGTCCATCACCTTCTTGTCGGCGACCGCCTCGCCCACGCCCATATTGACCGTGATCTTGCTGATGCGCGGCACCTGCATCACGTTGTCGATCTTGAGCTCCGAGCGCAGCTTCGGGATCACCTGCTCGCGGTAGAACTGCTGCAGCCGCGGGGGCGCCGAGCGCGCATCCGCCGCACGGTGGCCGTGGGCCTCGGCGTGCTTGGTCTCGGCGTGCTTGGCCTCGGCCTGCTTGGCGCCCTGCGCCGGCCTCTCCCGCTTTTCCTGCTTCGGCTTGCCGGCGGGCTTGCCGGCTTCTTTGTCGGCATTTGGCTCAGACATCTAGCATCTCTCCATTCGACTTGAAGAAGCGCACGCGCTTGCCATCGGCGAGCGTCTTGATGCCGACGCGATCGCCCTTCTTGGCGGACGGATTCCAGATCGCGACCTTGGAGGTCGCGAGCGGCATCTCCTTCTCGATGATGCCGCCCTGCTTGTTCGCCTGCGGATTCGGCTTCTGGTGCTTCTTTACGCGGTTGATGCTCTCGACCACCACGCGGCCGTCGGCGAGCACCTGCAGCACCGCGCCCTTGCGGCCCTTGTCGCGCCCGGAAAGCACCACCACCTGGTCGCCCTTGCGGATCTTGTTCATGACTCAGAGGACCTCGGGGGCCAGCGAGATGATCTTCATGAACTGCACGTTGCGCAGCTCACGCGTCACGGGCCCGAAGATGCGCGTGCCGATCGGCTCGAGCTTGTTGGTGAGCAGCACGGCCGCGTTGCCGTCGAAGCGGATCAGCGAGCCGTCGGGACGGCGCACGCCGCGCGTGGTGCGCACCACGACCGCGTCGTAGACCTCGCCCTTCTTCACCTTGCCG
>JASHQW010000081.1 GCA_030038875.1 Gammaproteobacteria bacterium
CCGATGCGCTCGGCACCCTCGTGCTGGAAGTCCGGTGAGCTCACGTAGCGCACGAGTCGCCGGCTAGCTCAGGCCGACGCACAGGTACTTGAGCTCGGTGTAGTCGAGGATCCCGTAACGTGAGCCTTCGCGGCCGATGCCGGACTCCTTGACGCCGCCGAACGGGGCGACCTCGGTGGAGATGATGCCGGTGTTCAGGCCCACGATGCCGTACTCGAGCGCCTCCGCCACGCGCCACGAGCGCGACAGGTCGCGCGTGTAGAAGTAAGCCGCCAGGCCGAACTCGGTGTCGTTCGCCATGCGCACCGCGTCGGCCTCGGTCGCGAAGCGGAACAGCGGCGCCACCGGACCAAAGGTCTCCTCGCGCGCAAGAAGCATCTGGGCGCTCACGTCGGTGAGCACGGTCGGCTGGAAGAAGGTGCCGCCGAGCGCGTGGCGTTTGCCGCCCGCCGCGACGCGCGCGCCCTTCGACAGCGCGTCCGCGATGTGCTCCTCCACCTTGGCGAGCGCCTTCCCGTCGATCAGCGGGCCCTGGTCGGTGGGCCCCTTGAGGCCGTCGCCCACCCGCAGCTGCGCGACCGCGTGCACGAGCTTGCGCGTGAACTCCTCGTAAACAGGCGCGTGCACCAACAGGCGGTTGGCGCACACGCAGGTCTGGCCGGTGTTGCGATACTTGCTGGCGATGGCGCCGGCCACCGCGGCATCGAGGTCAGCGTCCTCGAACACGATGAAGGGCGCGTTGCCCCCGAGCTCGAGCGAGAGCTTTTTGACCGTGCCCGAGCACTGCGCCATCAGCTTCTTGCCGATGGCGGTCGAGCCGGTGAAGCTCACCTTGCGCACGATGGGGTTGGAAGTCAGCTCGCCGCCGATGGCAACTGCGTCCCCGGTGACTATGTTGAGGACTCCGGCGGGCAGGCCCGCGCGCGCCGCCAGCGCCGCGAGCGCCAGCGCCGAATAAGGCGTCTGGCTCGCCGGCTTCACCACCACCGTACAGCCGGCCGCGAGCGCCGGACCGACCTTGCGGGTGATCATGGCCGCCGGGAAATTCCACGGCGTGATGCAGGCCACGACGCCGATCGGCTGGCGCAGCACGAGGATGCGCTTGTCGACCTGGTGGCCGGGGATCACGTCGCCATAGAGCCGCTTGCCTTCTTCGGCGAACCACTCGATGAACGAGGCCGCATAGGCAATCTCGCCCTTGGACTCGGCGAGGGGCTTGCCCTGCTCAGCGGTCATCAGCGTGGCGAGATCCTCCTGGTTGGCCATGATGAGGTCGTACCAGCGGCGCAGCACGAGCGCGCGCTCGCGCGCCGTATGCGCCGCCCACGCCGGAAAGGCCTGGGCGGCGGTCTCGATGGCGCGCCGGGTTTCCGCCGCACCCATGTCGGGGACGGTGCCGATCGGCTCACGCGTGGCCGGGTTGTGCACCTGGTGGGTCGCGCCGTTGGTCGCATCCACCCACTTGCCGCCGACGAAGGCGCGGGTTCGCAGCAGATCGGGGTCTCGAAGCTTCATGGCAGGCCTGTATTCCTGGTTAGGGGCGCTCGCTGGCCGCCGGTTCCGTGCCGGCGAGCGAGCGCGCGAAGAAATCGAGCGTGCGCGTGCGCGCCAGCGCGGCCGCCGCGGCGTCGTAGCTGTCGCGCTGCTCGCAGTTGAAACCGTGACCGGCGCCCTCGTAGACGTACACCGGTGCGTCGGGATACGCCGCGCGGAGGCGCTCGACGTCGGCGAGCGGAATGCTGCGGTCGTCGCTCCCGTAGTGATACAGCACCGGACAGCGCGGCTTGCGCTCGAGGTAGTCACCGAGGCGGCCGTAGTAGACCACCGCGGCGGCGAGCCGCAGCTCGCACGCTGCCAGGTAGGCGAGCGTTCCTCCCCAGCAGTAGCCGACCACGCCGGTGCGGCCCGAATGCCTCACTACCGCCGCCGCGGCCGCGACATCCTTCAGCGCGGTCTCACCGCTGATCTGCTTGCGGTAGCCCGCGCCCTCCTGCATGTCCGCGGGAGTGTATTGGAGCTCGATGCCGCGGCGCACGCGGTCGAACAGCGAAGGCGCGATCGCGGTGTAGCCGGCGGCGGCGAAACCGTCGGTGACGGAGCGGATGTGGCGGTTGACGCCGAAGATCTCTTGGATCACCACCACGGCGCCGCGCGGGCGGCCGGGGGGCGCCGTGAGCCACGCCTGAAACTCGTGACCGTCGCGGGCCATGATGGTAGTGAGCTCGCCCATGGGATCCGATGGCAACGCCTGGTAGACCGTGGCATTCTAACCTGCCGCGCTCTCTGGGGGTGTCATGCTCGTCGGTCAAGCAGCCAGGCGCGTCGCCATCGTCGGTGGCGCACGCATTCCGTTCGCCCGCTCGTACACGGCCTACGCCACGTCCAGCAATCAGGAGATGCTCACGGCCGCGTTCCGCGCGGTGGTCGAGCGCTTCAAGCTGCAGGGCGAGCGTCTCGGCGACGTGGCCGCGGGCGCGGTGATCAAGCACTCGCGCGACTACAACCTGACGCGTGAGTGCGTGCTGGCGGTGGGGCTCGATCCGCACACGCCGGGGCTCGATATGCAGCGCGCCTGCGGCACGAGCCTCGAGGCGGCGATCGCCATCGGCAACAAGATCGCCCTCGGTCAGATCGACGCGGGGCTTGCCGGCGGCACCGACTCGATCAGCGACGCGCCGATCGTCTATCCGCGCTCCTACCAGCAGCTGCTGCTCGCGAGCTACCGCGGCCGCAACGCCTGGCAGCGCCTCAAGCCCTTCTTCGGCCTGCGGCCGAAGCATTTCCGCCCGGCGCTGCCGGCGGTGGTCGAGCCGCGCACCGGGCTCTCGATGGGCCAGAGCTGCGAGCTGATGGCGAAGCGCTGGCAGATCACCCGCGCCGAGCAGGACCAGCTCGCCTACGACAGTCACGTCAAGGCGGCGGCGGCGTGGCGCGAGGGGTTCTACGACGATCTGGTGGTCCCGTTCGCGGGCCTCAGGACCGACAACAACGTGCGCGCCGACACCAGCGTCGAGAAGCTCTCGAAGCTGCGGCCGAGCTTCGCCTCGGACGGCACGCTCACCGCCGGCAACTCGACGCCGCTCACCGACGGGGCGAGCGCCGTGCTGCTCGCGACCCCCGAATGGGCCGCAAAACGCAACCTCCCGGTGCAGGCGTACCTCGCCTACGGCAAGGTCTGGGCGGTCGATTACGTGAGCGGCAAGGAAGGCCTGCTCATGGCCCCCGCCTACGCCGTGCCCGCCATGCTGCGCGATGCCAACCTGAAGCTTCAGGACTTCGACTACTACGAGATCCACGAGGCGTTCGCCGCGCAGGTGCTGTGCACGCTCAAAGCGTGGCAGACGCCCGAGTACTGCCGCGACGCGCTGGGACTGCCGGCGCCGCTCGGGTCCATCGATCGCGCCAGGCTCAACGTGAAGGGCGGCAGCGTCGCGCTCGGCCACCCCTTCGCCGCGACCGGCACACGCATTCTGGCGACGCTCGCCAAGCTCCTCGCCGGCAATTCTTCCGCCAGGCGCGGTCTCATGTCGGTGTGCACCGCCGGCGGCATGGGAGTCACCGCCATCGTCGAGCGCTGATCGGCCGCCGCAGGCGTCATAGGAGCAGGAAGTCCACCAGCGCGCGCTGCTCGGCGCTCAGGCGCTCGAGCGGCGTCACCAGGGCGCCGCGGAGCGCGTGGCGGCAAGGCCGCGACTCGTCTTCGACATACTCCGCGGCCACGGCGGTCAACAGCTGCTGCACGCGCTCGAGGTTGTCGTGGAACAGCGCGAGTATCTGGGCCGCCGACACGTGCTGCGCGGCATCCTCCAGCCAGGCGTCGTAGTCGGTGGCGAGCGCGATGCTGCAGTAGCCGAGCTGCGCTTCGAGAGCGAGGAACGCCTCCGGCACGTTGGTCATGCCGACGACGTCGGCCCCGGCACCGCGCAGGAACAGGCTCTCCGCGCGCGTGCCGAGGCGCGGTCCCTCGACGCAGGCGTAGGTACGGCCCTCGTGCACGGTGCGCCCGAGCGCGCGCGCCAGGCGCGCGATCAGCGCGGCGGTGCGCGCGCACACCGGCTGGGCGCTCGAGACGTGCGCGACCACTCCACCGCCGAAGAAGCTCGCGGCGCGCATGCCGCTGGTGAAGTCGAGATACTGGGACGGCAGCGTCAGGTCGCCGGGGCGGATGTCCTCGCGCAGGCTCCCGACCGCCGAGACTGCGATCACCGTGCGCACGCCGACGCTCTTCAGCGCCCAGATGTTGGCGCGGAAGTTGATCTCGCCGGGCAGCAGCTGGTGGCTCTGGCCGTGGCGCGCGAGGAACGCGACCTCGCACCCCGCGAGTGCGCCCAGCATCAGCGG
>JASHQW010000082.1 GCA_030038875.1 Gammaproteobacteria bacterium
TCATGCATGAGCTTGCCGCGCACGTTGCTCGTGACGTCGCGGAAAACTGCGGCCTTGACACCCGCAAGCTCCGACAGAACATCTGGCATCGGCGAACCAGGGTCGCGCAGGTTGTTGGCGCCCGTCTGGCGCGCGGGGTCCACATAGAAGGTCTGCAGGTATTGGTACACGTAATCGCGCCCACGGGCGCGGGCCACGAGTGAGAGGTCCGGCGCGCTCCTGCCGAACCAGGCCACCGCGTCCGCCCCCGGCATGCTGGTCAGGATGTAGTCGGTCGACTTCGCTCCGGGCGGCAGCAGCTCCTTCTCGAGCAGCTGCTGAGGGATCTTCAGATCCGCGCCGAGGCGCGACCAGCGCTCGTACTTGAGCGAATGACAGCCGGTGCAGTAGCTCGTGAAATTGCGCGCACCGCGCTGCACGGACGCGAGGTCCGACACGTTGGTGTCGGCACGCCAGCTTTCCCAGTCGGCACCGAGTTTGCTGCCGGCCTCCTCCGCCGCCGGCAGCCGCTGCGGCGCGCACGCCGCCGTCACCAGCAACACCGCGGTGAGCAATGCCTCAGTGCGCATGGTAGACCACCCTTTCAGGCACGGGCTTCACCGGATCGAGCCAGGTGTAGAGCGGCATGAGGAAGAAAAAGGCGAAGTACAGCGCCGCGAAGATGCGCGCCAGCACCACGTACAAGCCCTCCGCCGGCTGCAGTCCCAGGTATCCGAGCACGATGAAGCTCAGCGCGAAGATCGCCAGCGCCCCCCGTGACAGCCAGCCCCGGTAGCGCATGGACCTGACGGGCGAGCGGTCGAGCCACGGCACGAACAGGAACGCCAGCAGCGCGATCAGCATGAGAAGGGCTCCCATGCGCTGATCCGGCACGGCGCGCAGGATCGCGTAGAAGGGCGTGAAGTACCACACCGGCGCGATGTGCTCGGGAGTCGACATGGGATTCGCCGGCTCCCAGTTCGGGGGCTCGAGAAACAGCCCGCCGAAGGTCGGCACGAAGAACACGACGATGGCGAGCAACACCAGGAACACGCCGATGCCGACGAAGTCCTTCACCGTGTAATAAGGATGGAACGGGATGCCATCGAGCGGCCTGCCGTCGGCACCCACCTTCTCCTTGATCTCGATGCCGTCGGGGTTGTTGGATCCCACTTCATGCAGCGCCACGAGGTGCAGCGCCACGAGCCCGAGCAGCGCGAGCGGCACGGCAGCGACGTGCAGTGAGAAGAAGCGGTTGAGCGTTGCGTCCGCGATCCCATAGTCACCGCGGACCCACAGCACGAGATCCGGACCGATCCCGGGAATGGTGCCGAAGAGATTCACGATGACCTGCGCTCCCCAGAACGACATGTTGCCCCACGGCAGCACGTAGCCCATGAAGGCTTCCGCCATCAGCGCCAGATACATCAGCATGCCGATGAGCCACAGGAGCTCCCGCGGCGGCTTGTACGAGCCGTAGAGGAAGGCCCGGAACATGTGCAGGTACACCACGATGAAGAAGAAGGAAGCACCGCTCGTGTGCAGGTAGCGGATCAGCCAGCCCCAGTCGACCTCGCGCATGATGAATTGCACGGAATCAAACGCGGTCGCCTCACCGGGCTTGTAGAACATGGTGAGGTAGATGCCGGTCACGAGCTGCAGCACCAGCACCACGAGCGCGAGCGAGCCGAAGAAATACCAGAAGTTGAAGTTCTTCGGCGCGTAGTACTCGGTCACCTGATCGGCGAGGAACTTGTCGACCGGCATGCGCTTGTTGAGCCAGGCCCGGAAGCCTCTCTTCGCGGGTCCAGCCGTCTTCGGCATGGGAGCGGCCGCACCCGTCGCGGTCTTAACGGTCATCCGGCGGTTCCTTTCTCATCGGCGCCAACCAGGAGCAGATGCTCCTTGGGATAGGAGTACGGCGGCACCCGCAGGTTGATCGAGGCCGGTGAGCCTTCGAATACCCGCCCGGCCAGGTCGAAGCGCGAGCCGTGGCAGGGACAGAAGAAGCCGCCGGGCCACGAAGGATAGAGCTCGCCGGCGGCGAAGCGCTGCTTGGGCAGGCACCCGAGGTGCGTGCAGGTGCCAACCAGCACCAGGAACTCGGCGCTGCGCGAACGCAGCGGGTTCTTGGCGTAGGGGGGCTGATCGGAGTGATCTGAGTTCGGGTCCTTCAGCTCCGCGTCGTGACCGGCGATACGCGCCACCATGTCGGGCGTGCGCCGCACCACGTAGATCGGCGAGCGTCGCCACACGGTGATGGCCATCTGCCCGGCCTCGAGCTTGGAGATATCGAGCTCGGTCGGCGCGCCGGCCGCGCGCGCCCGCTCCGAGGGACTCCAGGACTCGATGAAGGGGACGGCGGCGAACACCGCGCCGACCGCTCCGGTCGCTATCGTGGCCCGGGTGAGGAACTTGCGCCGGCTCAGGTCGACCTCGTCGCTGCCGGCGACGCCTGCGTGATCCGCCATCTCACCACTCTCCCGCTGTACGACACGCCCGCCGCAGCTTCGTGGCGCATCGCTCACCAAGCGGACTGCGCATGGGTGCAGTTTCGTACCTTGCGGGGGGCGGCGCATTATACACAAACGAACATGCCTTCCCGGCGCGCCCGAACGTGGCGCATGAGGCTTTTGCGGGGTATTAATGCTCGAGCACCTGGGCCGCGGACTGACTTTCGTGGCCGGTTCGGTCGTCGGCGGACTCGCCCTGGCATTCCTGATCGTGGCGATGCGGCCGGACCTCATCCGCGGGCGCACTGCTCCCAAGACCCAACCGGCCGCCGCCCCGGCGGCTGTCGCCGCCCCCGCTCCGCCTGCCACGGCCGCCGCTCCGGCGCCCGTTTCCGTGCCGCCGCGAGCCTCGTATGCCGACGCGGTGCAGCGTGCGGCGCCCGCAGTGGTCAACGTATACACCGACCGGCTGGTCACCGAGCGCCTCTCCCCCTCTCTCGGGGAGCTGTTCGGCGAGTATCTGCCGCGTTACCGGCAGCGGATCGAGCGCACGCTCGGCTCGGGAGTCATCGTGGATGACAGCGGCCATATCGTCACCAACCACCACGTCATCGCTAACGCCCAGTCGATCCGCGTGCAGCTCGCCGACGGACGCGTCGCCGAGGCGCACATCGTCGGCACCGACCCTGACACCGACCTGGCCGTGCTGAAGATCGGGCTGAAATGGCTGCCGGTGGCCCCACTCGGGCGCTCCGACTCGCTGCGCGCCGGCGACGTCGTGCTCGCCATCGGCAACCCGCTCGGCCTCTCGCAGACCGTGACCCACGGGATCGTGAGCGCCACGAGCCGCGCACAGCTCGGCATCGCGCCGGTCGAGGATTTCATCCAGACCGACGCGCCGATCAACGGCGGCAACTCGGGCGGCGCGCTGGTCGACTCGAGCGGCGCGCTGGTCGGCATCAACACCGCCATGGTCGCCAAGAGCCTCGGCGTCGAGGGCATCGGCTTCGCCATCCCAGTGAACATGGTGCGCGGAGTGGTCAGCGAGATCGTTGCGCACGGCCGTGTGATCCGCGGCTGGATCGGCATCGTCCCCGAAGATCTCTCGCCGGAGCAGGCCCAGCAGCTCGGCCTCGCACAGGGCGGCGTCGTGATCGCCAACCTCTACCGCGACAGCCCCGCACAGCAGGCGGGACTGCTGCCGGGCGACCTGCTGCTCGCCATCGACGGCGCCAGCCCGCGCGGTGCTCAGGACGTGCTCGGCCGCATCGCGCTCATGAAGCCCGGCTCCACCGTCAGCCTGCGCGGGCTGCGGCGCGGGGGCTCCTTCGACGTCAGGGCGCGCGTGGCCGAGCGCCCGCGGACGCAGTAGCCGCACATGGCCGACCTCACAACCCGCACCTTCGGCTCACGCGCTGAGCTCGACTCGGCCCTCGCCGAGCGGCTCGCGGCGGCCCTCGCTGCTCCCGGGGCCTCCGCCGTCATGCTCTCCGGTGGCACGACCCCGATGAACGCCTACCGTGCAGTCGCGCGCCGGCCGCTGCGGCACGACGACCGCCTGCACCTGCTATTCAGCGACGAGCGGTACGTGCCCGGCGACTCGCCGGCGAGCAACTATCACCAGTCGCGCGCGCTGCTCGATGCGCTGGCGTTGCCGCCGCAGGGGTTACTGCGCGTGCGCACCGAGCTCACCCTCGAGGAGGCGGCCGACGACTACGAGCGCGCGCTCGGCTCGCTACTCAGCTCGGGGGTCCCCGTGGGACTCGGTCTCCTGGGACTCGGAGCCGACGGACACACCGCCTCACTCTTCGGCGCCGCCGACCTCGAGCGCGCGCGTGGCCACTACGCCATCGCGGTACAGCGGCCGGACGGCATGAGCGCGGTGAGCGTGACGCCGCAGTTCCTCGCCCGGGTGCGCGAGCCGGTGTTCGTGGTCGCCGGCAGCGGCAAGGAGAGCGCCCTGCGTGCGCTGCAGGCGCAGGAGCAAGGCCTCACCGCCTGGCGCGCGGTCGCCAGCTGCGACCGGGTCGAGTTGTGGGCGGACGCCGCGGCGGCTGAGGCGCTTTAGAGCCAAGCCTGGTTCAGTCCGCGCCGGGTAGGGTGAACCAGCAGTTGAAGGCGATGGTTATCCGCTCACCACTGCCCTCGAAGGGCTTGACGTCGTGCAGCACCCACGAGGGGAAGATGACCAGCTGCCCCGCCTCGAGCCGCACCCTGGCAACGTGATAGGCATACGGCAGCTGCATCCTCGCGACTCCGGCATCCATGTGCATCGCGCACGTGATCATCGGGTTGACGAAGCTCAGAAGTCCGCTCTCCTGGTCGCTCCCCTCGTACTGGCCGGGATCGACACAATAGACACCGCTCCAGGAGGCGTTCGGGTGGTTGTGCAGGCCGAAGAATCCACCGCGGCGCGTGACGTGGAACCAACAGTCGTTGTAGATCTGGAGCCGCTTGAGCGTCGGCACGTCGTAACCGTTCAGCCGCCCGACCACGGCCAAAAGCTGCTCCCAGCAGAACACTTTCAATTCCTGGACGGCCGGATCGGCGTCGCTGAAGAAGCTGAAGTCGCTCTCGAACACGGCCGCGTTGCGCTGAGTGAGTGGTCGCGGATTGGCCGGTCCCGTCCTCTCCCGCTCGAGGATGTGGCGCTTCAGCAGCGGGTTGAGCCGTGCATGGGCCGGAAATCGCGCGAAGGCGAAGGGCACGGCGAAAAGGTTCCTCAGCTCCGGCGTCGCCATGAAGATTCCTCGAAGGCTGCGGACGGTGCCCCGCACCGACCCAACGCGACAATTCTAGCGACTCGGCCCGCCCAACCGCATTCGCGATGCGTCGCGCTCGGCCTGACGGGGCATTCTGGGGGCTATACTGATCACCCACGAATCGAGCGGCGAGTGGCCCATGTTCCTGCACCTGGAGAATTTCCTCACGCCCTCCGAGGTCGCTGCGGTCGCGGAGATCGCGCGGCAGGCGAAGTTCATGGAGGGCCGCCGGTCCAACCCTCACAATGTCACCAAGGAAAGTCAGATCGTCGATCCGAGCGATCCGCAGGGGCAGAAGGCCGGGCAGATCGCGCTGGCGGCCTTCCAGCGCAACGAGGCGGCACGTGATTTCGTTCTGCCGCGGCGCATGGCCGCCCCTTCGCTCTGTCGCTACGCCGCCGGCATGCGGTACGGTCCGCACATCGATGCGGCCTTCATGGCGGTCGGCTCTCAGCCGCTGCGCTCCGACGTGTCGTGCACTGTATTCATCAACGATCCGGGCGAGTATCAGGGCGGCGAGCTCGCGGTCCATCTCGGGACGGAGGCGACGCGCATCAAAGGCAAGGCAGGCTCGGCCGTCTTCTACGCCTCGACTACCCTGCACGAAGTGACGCCCGTCACGCAAGGCGAGCGCCTCGTCATGATCACCTTCATCGAGAGCCAGATCCCCGACCCGCAGCAGCGCGATCTCCTCTACACGCTCAACGAGGTGCGCGCGCTCGAGGGATTGAAGATGGACTGGCGCAATAGGGCGCAGTTGGATTACATCATCCAGAATCTGCTGCGCATGTGGTCGCGATAGCCGTCGGGCTCGGGGCGCAGCAGGGGTCGAGGCCCCGTCACGGCAGGTGTTGGCGGTGGCTAGTGTGAGGTTGGTCCGCCGCAGCCCTGCCCGCCACAATTTGCGCGCAACTGATCCTGCTGCTCCTGCGAATTCTGGACCATGCTCGGAATATCCTGCTGAGTGACGCACTGCTTCTTCGCGAAGCGCGTTCCAACCTCGACCTCCTGCCTGCAGAATACGGTCGTACCATCGCGCATCTTCTCGGGGCTGTAGCCGAGCGCCCGCGCCTGCCGTATGAGTTCGGGTGAGAGCCCCGCGGAAGCGGCTGTGGAAGCTTGCGGGGTGCTCGCTCCGGCGGGCTGCGCGGCGCCGGCTTGCGTAGCACTCGCGGGAGCGGCGCTACCTGCAGCTGGCGGTTGAGATCCGCTCCCGGCAGTCGCCGGCGCGTCCGCGGGTACGTGGGCGCAGCCGGACAGGGCAACGCACAGTACCCAGGCAACGATGGAAAAGCACCTAGAGGAGCTCATGAATCTCTTCCCAACGCGATGAGCTTTGGTAGCTTAACCGAGTTTATACTGCATGCATATCACGGCGCGTTAGGGGTGTGGATGTTTCATGGAGCGCGATGCGGCGGCCGACCGGGCGCTCCTGCGCGAGATCCTCGAGGCTGCAAAACGCGGTGATCATGCGACGGCGGGCGCACTGGCCCAGCCAGCGCTCGCGTCGGGACTCGAGCATCCGCTGGTGCTCAATGTCACCGCTCTCAAGCTCGAACGGGAAGGACGAGTCTCAGAGGCGGAACGGCTGCTCAAGCGCGCCGTCGAGATTGCGCCCAGCGATATCGGCTCGCGCAATGCGCTGGGCCTCCTCTATCTCACGCAGCTCGAGCAGCCGCGCGAGGCGCTGCGGCACTTCGATCGCATTCTCGCGCTCGATTCGAGCCTGCCGTACGCGCACGCCAGCCGGGGAAATGCTTTGCTCGCTGTGGGCGCCGTGAGAGAGGCCGAGGCGAGCTTCCAGCGCGCACTCGAGCTGCAGGCGCGTCAGCCGGTCGCGCTCGCAGGTCTTGCGCATATCGCGAGCCGGCGCGGCGCGTACCGTGAGGCGCGCAGCCGTGCCGAGGAGGCCCTCAAACTCATGCCGGGCTTTCCGGATGCGGTAATGAGCCTTGCGTCCGCAGAACTCGGGGAGCGGCGCGCGGATTGCGCCGAGACCCGCATTCGAGCGCTGCTTGGGGACGAGCGCATCTCAGCGCTCGAGCGCGCCTACGCGAACGGCTTGC
>JASHQW010000083.1 GCA_030038875.1 Gammaproteobacteria bacterium
CTCGCGCTCGGAGGCCGGCAGCTCGCGCGCGTGGCGCAGCCCGACCAGCTCCTCGGCGAGCCGTGCCAGCACCAGGCGCGGATCGCTCACCACCGCCAGCAGCATCTTGCGCAGCGTCTCCGCCTGGCGTGCGTCGAGACCGCGCGCCGGCGACCAGTCGCGCGGCAACCCGAGCGTGCCGAGGCGCTGCAATGCCACCGCGATGTCGGTCGCGCCCCGGCCGACGATCCCGGCGGTCTGCTCGGGCGTGAGGCTCTCGCGCGAGATCACCGGGCGCGCCAGCAGGGCGTTGGCAAGCTCGGTGCTCTCGGTGAGGCCGCCCATGATCTCGGCGGCCTCGGTGGCGAAGCCGAGGTCTGCCGGCGTGCGCAGGGCGGCGCGCTCGAGCGCGGCACGCGCGCCGATGATGGCGTCGCGAACCGCGGGCGGACAGAGTTGGTTGGTCTCCACGGAACTTAATGCCGGCCTACGTCGTGACGGGGCGACGGTATGTCGTGCGCGGGCTTTGCCGCTATGATACCGCGGTGTTTTCTCACGGGCGCGCGCCTTCCTGAAGCCGCGCGCTGTCCGGTTATAAGCTCATGGCAGGACATATCAGTTGGGCCAGCATCCAGCGTCGCAGCGGCGCGCTGGCGGCCCGCCGCGCTAAGGAGCGCGCGCGCGCGCCGCGTGCCGGGCAGCAGCTGGTGCGTTTCGAGGGCTACGGGCCGGGCGGGGCGGCGGTCATCGTCGAGTGCCTGACCGACGACCAGGGGCGCGTCGGCGCGCAGGTGCGCCGGGCGTTTCTCCAGCACGGCGGCAACCTCGGCGCTGGCGGCTCGGTGAGCTATCTCTTCAATACCGTCGGGCTCATGACCTATCCGCCTGGAACCGATGAGGAGCGCCTCATGCAGGTGGCGCTCGAGGCCGGCGCCGAGGATGTGGTACCGAGCGACGATCACTCCATGGAGGTGCTGGCCGACCCGGCGGAGCTCGAGACCGTGCGCGCGGTGCTCACTCATCGCGGTTTCGCGCCGCAGACCGCCGAGGTGACGCAGCGTGCGACCACGGCGCTCGCGCTCTCGGGCGAGTCCGCCGCGCTCATGGTGCAACTGCTCGAGGCGCTGCAGGGACTGGAGGAGGTCCGCGACGTGTATTCCAACGTCGAGATCGCGGACGAGGTGCTCGGCGGGCTGTAAGCTCGTCGAAGCGGAGCGGCAGGAAAAAAAGAACCCCACCGGCGGGGGGTCCAGCGGGTGGGGCTCAAGAACACCGCGAGCTCGGTTCGGGAAGCAAGCGCGGTGGCATTTCCGCTATCGGCAGCCGCTGCGCGCGCTTCAGGGCCCAAAGCGCGCAGCCGGTCACAATTTCGCGGAAATGCGTAAGCCCTTGTTTTCAGCTAGGCTTGCAACCCCGGGGGAGTATTCGGTCAAGTACGGGCGGAAGCTTCATTCGAATGTCGAGATACCGGACGAGGTCGTGGCGCGCGTTTGATCCGGCAGTCGCCGCGGCCGCGCCGCCCGCCGCGCTCGCGAACGTCCGCATCCTCGGCCTCGATCCCGGCTCGCGCCGCACCGGCTTCGGCGTGCTGGAATGCCACGGCGCGCAGCTCACGCTCCTCGCGCAGGGCTGCCTCAACGTGAGTGCGGCCGCGCCCGCGGCGCGGTTGCGCCTGATCTTCGAGGGCCTCGCCGCGCTCTTCGGCGAGCACCGCCCCGCTGAGGTCGCGGTCGAGCGGGTTTTCGTCAGCCGCAACGTCGACAGCGCGCTCAAGCTCGGACAGGCACGCGGCGCGGCGCTGTGCGCAGTGCCGGGCGGCGTGCCGGTGTTCGAGTACGCCCCGCGCGCGATCAAGCTGGCGCTGGTTGGCTCGGGAGCGGCGGAGAAGTTCCAGGTGGCGCACATGGTGCGCGTGTTGCTCGGCGTCCGGGGGCCGCTGACGGGGGACGCCGCCGATGCGCTGGCGGTGGCAGTGTGTCACGCGCACGCGCGGCGCCTCGGCGCGCTCGCCGCGCAGCAGGGCGCGGCCCGCGTCCGGCAGGCGCAGCGATGATTGGCGCGGTGCGCGGCAGGATCGCGTCCAAGACTCCCCCGCAGCTCACGGTCGACGTCGGTGGTCTAGGCTACGAGCTCGAGGCGCCCATGTCGACCTTCTTCCACCTGCCGCCCGTCGGCTCCGAGGTGAGCCTGCTGACCCACCTCGTGGTGCGCGAGGATGCGCACGTGCTGTACGCGTTTGCCACCGAGGAGGAGCGGCGGCTATTCCGCAGCCTGATCCGCGTCTCGGGGGTAGGGCCGAAGATCGCGCTGGCGTTGCTCTCCGGCATGAGCGTTGCGGCCTTTACGCGTTGTGTGCAAGGTGAGGACGTGGCCGCACTCACACGCGTGCCGGGGGTGGGCCGCAAGACCGCCGAGCGGCTGATCGTCGAGATGCGCGACCGGCTGTCGACGCCCGCGCCGCCCCCGGGGGGCGGCGCCCCCGCCCCGGTGGGCGACAGCCCCGAGGGCGAAGCCTTTGGCGCGCTGGTGGCGCTCGGTTATCGTCCGGCCGAGGCCACACGGCTGCTCAAGGCGGTGGAGCCGGGCACCTACACGACCGAGGAGCTGATCCGGCGCGCGTTGCAGAACGCCGCGCGGGAGTAGACCGACAGCAGTGACAGCCGAGCGAGTCATCAGCGGCGCGCCGAGCGCGGACGAGGAAGCGGCCGAGCGGGCCATCCGCCCGCGCCGGCTCGCGGAGTACGTCGGCCAGACGCCGGTCAAAGCGCAGCTCGAGATCTTCATCGCTGCGGCCCGGGCGCGCGGCGAAGCGCTCGATCATGTGCTGATCTTCGGTCCCCCCGGGCTCGGCAAGACCACCCTCGCGCATATCATCGCGGCGGAGCTCGAAGTGAGCCTGCGCCAGACCTCCGGTCCCGTGCTGGAGCGGCCGGGTGACCTCGCGGCCATCCTCACCAACCTGCAGCCGCGCGACGTGCTGTTCGTCGACGAGATTCACCGGCTCGCGCCCGTGGTCGAGGAGGTCCTCTATCCGGCCATGGAGGACTACCAGCTCGACATCATGATCGGCGAAGGGCCGGCGGCGCGCTCGATCAAGCTCAGCCTGCCGCCCTTCACGCTGGTGGGCGCGACCACACGCGCGGGCCTCCTGACCTCGCCGCTGCGCGACCGCTTCGGCATCGTGCAGCGCCTCGAGTTCTACGGCGTCGCCGATCTCGAGCGGATCGTGACGCGCTCAGCCGCGATCCTTGGAGTGGCCATCGACGCGGGGGGCGCGCAGCGCATCGCGCAGCGCTCGCGCGGCACGCCGCGCATCGCCAACCGGCTGCTGCGCCGGGTGCGCGACTACGCGCAGGTGCGCGCCGACGGCCGCATCGACGAACCGCTCGCCGCTGCTGCGCTCGATCTCCTCGAAGTGGACGCGCAGGGTTTCGATACGCTCGACCGCAAGTTTCTCGGCGCCATCATCGAGCGCTTCGACGGCGGGCCGGTCGGCATCGACAGCCTGGCGGCGACGCTCGGCGAGGAGCGCGGCACGCTTGAGGACGTGATCGAGCCGTTCCTGATCCAGCAGGGATTCCTGGTGCGCACGGCGCGCGGTCGCATGGTGACGCGCGCCACGTACCTGCACTTCGGCTTGAAGCCCCGGGAGCGGGCGGCGACCACCCTGCAGCTGTTCGAGGACCCGCGGTGAGCGGCTTCCTCTGGCCGGCGCGCGTCTACTGGGAAGACACCGATGGCGGCGGCATCGTCTATTACGCGAATTACCTGCGCTTTCTCGAGCGCGCCCGGACCGAATGGCTGCGGCAGCTCGGGCACTCGCAGCAGCGCCTGGCGCACGAGGAGGGGGTCCTGTTCACGGTCGTGAGCCTCGAGATCGAGTACCGCTCGCCCGCGC
The DNA here is from genome assembly GCA_030038875.1 of Gammaproteobacteria bacterium. Classification (GTDB taxonomy): domain Bacteria; phylum Pseudomonadota; class Gammaproteobacteria; order Steroidobacterales; family Steroidobacteraceae; genus 13-2-20CM-66-19. The sequence continues at coordinate 3,878 of JASHQW010000083.1, forward strand.
GCCTCGATGACGAGCTCGAGGTGAGCTGTGAGCCGCACCCGCAGGGCGCGGCATCGCTGCGTTTTACGCAATGCATCTATCGCCGCGCCTCGGGAGCGGAGCGCGAGCTGCTGGCCGAGGCGAGCGTGCGCGTGGCGTGCCTCGATGCGCGCACGCTGCGCCCGCGGCGCCTGCCGGCGTTCCTGCTGGAGATGCGCGCCACGGAGGTTCGCGAAGCATGAACGATCAACTGTCGATCCTGCGGCTCATCATGCAGGCGAGCGTGCCGGTACAGATCGTGATCGGCATCCTGGTGCTCGCCTCGCTCACCTCATGGGCGATCATCTTCCGCAAGCGCCGCATCATCGGCCGGTCACGCCGCGAGGCCGACCGCTTCGAAAGCCGCTTCTGGTCGGGCGACGACCTGGCGCAGCTCTACCGCGCGATCGAGTCGGCGGGCGGCGCGTACGGGATGGCGGGCATCTTCGAGTTCGGTTTCCGCGAGTTCGCGCGCCTGCGCCAGGCGGCCGCCGGCCAGGAGCAGCAGCTCGAGGGCGCGCGGCGCGCGATGCGCGTGGCGCAGCTGAAGGAGATCGACCGTCTCGAGCACAGCCTCGCCACCCTCGCCACCGTCGGCAGCACCAGCCCGTACGTGGGACTCTTCGGCACCGTATGGGGCATCATGAGCGCCTTCTCCTCGCTCGGTAACATTCAACAGGCGACGCTCGCGCAGGTGGCGCCCGGTATCTCCGAGGCGCTGGTCGCAACCGCGTTCGGCCTGTTCGCGGCCATTCCCGCGGTGGTCGCCTACAACCGCTTCGCCGACCAGGTGACGCGCCTGGAGATCCGCTTCGACGCCTTCATCGAGGAGTTCTCCACCATCCTGCAGCGGCATGCGGCGCGCGGCGCGCTGGTGCCGTTGGGCGGCAGCGCCGCCAAGGCCGCGCAGGACTCGAAGTCGGGACAGGAGCGCTGACCATGGCACAGACTTCACGGGGACGGCGGCTGATGGGCGAGATCAACGTCGTACCCTACATCGACGTCATGCTGGTGCTGCTCATCATCTTCATGATCACCGCGCCACTGCTGACCCAGGGCGTCAAGGTCGCGCTGCCGCGCGCCGGCGCGGAACCTCTCGAGGCTCAACAACTCAAACCGCTCGTGTTGTCGATCGACCGGCAGGGGCGCCTGTATCTGAACATCGGGGGCGACCCGCGCGCGGCACTCGACAAGCAGACGGTGGCGGCGCGCGCCACGGCGGCGCTGCGCAGCAATCCCGCGCGCGCGGTGCTGGTGAAGGCCGACGCGGCCATCGCCTACGGCCGGGTGGTCGAGGCGATGGTGCTGCTGCAGCAGGCAGGGGCGAAGCAGGTGGGCCTCGTGACCGAGCCTCTGCCGCAGCCCGCGCCGCGTCCCGGCTGAACGTCTTGGCTCGCGATGGTGCAGCGTGCGAGTGACCGTTGGATTTCGATTGCGCTGTCGCTGCTGCTGCACGGCGCGCTGCTGGCGGCACTCGTGTACGGGTGGATGATGTTTCGCGAGCAGCGGCGGGCGGTGGCTACGCCGCCCATTGCGGCGACCGTAGTGGACGCGCGTACGCTCAGGGGCCTCGAGCAGCCTGCGCCGCAGCCGGCGGCGGCGCCCGCACCGGCGGAGGACGTGGGGCCGCCGCCGCCGACGCCCGAAGAGCGCGCCGCACGTGAGCAGGCGGAGCAGGCACAGCGGCAGGCGGAGGAGCAGAAGGCGAGCGAGGAGCGTGCCGCCGAGGAAAAGGCCGCGGCCGAGAAGGCGGCGGCGGAGAAAGCCGCCGCGGAACAGGCGGCCGCGGCGAAGGCTGCTGCCGAGAAGGCAGCAGCCAAGGCGGCGGCGGATCGCGCCCGCCAGGAGGAAGAGGACCGGCGCGAGCGTGAGGCGGATCTGAAGCGCAGCCTCGCGGCGGAGGAGCATGCTGACGTCGCGCGCAACGGCGCGGCGCTCGCCAGCTGGGAGTCGATGATCGCGGCGAAGATCACCCATGCGTGGTTACGTCCGCCGACAGCGAAAGCCGGGATAGACTGTATGTTGAATGTGACGCAGGTACAGGGAGGCGAGGTGACGCAGGTGAGCATCGGCGCGTGCAACGGCGATCAGGCGGTGCGCGACTCCATCGAGGCGGCGGTGTACCGCGCCTCGCCGCTCCCGCCGCCGCCGGATCCGGCTCTGTTCGATCGCAATCTCAAGATCAGATTCAAGCCGGATTGAGACCGATGCGCACGCAAGCGATGGCCTTCCGCCCGTGGCTGCTGCTGCCGCTTCTTCTGATCGTGGTGATTGGCGCGGGCGCGGCGCGCGCCGTGCACGCAGCGCTGCAGATCGAGATCACCTCCGGCGTGCGCGATCCGATCCCGATCGCGATCGTGCCGTTTGCGCCTGCCTCTCCCACCGACGGCGGTCTCGACGTCGCGGGTGTGGTGCAGCACGACCTCGAGGGCAGTGGCCGTTTCAAGGCGCTGCCGCGCGCGCGCATGCCGGCGACGCCGACGCGGGCCGAGGCGATCACCGCCGCTGACTGGAAGGCGGCCGGCAGCGACTACGTGGTGGCCGGGCGCCTGGCGTCGCTCGACAGTGGAACGCTGGCCGTCGACTTCGACCTGGTGAACACGCTCACCGGAGTGCGGCTCGCGACCCAGCGCTTCACGGGCCCGCCGGGCGCGCTGCGCAACGCCGCACATCGGGTGAGCGATGCCATCTATCAGAAGATCCTCGGGGTGCGCGGCGCGTTCGCGACGCGCATCGCCTACGTGGCGGTCGACGGGGCCCCGCCCGCGCAGCACTACCAGCTGATGGTCGCGGACGCGGACGGGGAGAACCCGCACCTGATCCTCGACTCCCGCTTCCCGATCATGTCGCCGGCCTGGTCGCCGGATGGCCAGTGGCTGGCCTACGTATCCTTCGAGAGCAAGCTCTCGGGGGTATATGTGCAGCTGGTGCGAACCGGCGAGCGGCGCCTGGTGTCGGCCCGGGCCGGGATCAACGGCGCTCCCGCCTGGTCCCCTGATGGCAAGAAGCTCGCCCTCACGCTGGGCGGCAGCAACGGCAACCCGGACATTTATGTTCTGGATCTTGCGACCCAGAACCTGACGCGCATCACCGACGATCCGGCGATCGATACCGAGCCCGAGTGGGCGCCGGACGGGCGCTCGCTGTACTTTACGTCCGACCGTGCGGGCTCGCCGCAGATCTACCAGGTCAGCGCCAGCGGCGGCGGCCACCCCAGGCGCATCACCTTCGAGGGCAACTACAACGCCCGGCCGCGCGTGTCCGCCGACGGCACCGAGCTTGCCATGGTGACGCTCGATGGCACGAATTACCGCATCGCGGTGCAGGATCTCTCGAGCGGGGCAGTACGGGTGCTCACGCACGGCCGGCTCGATGAATCGCCGAGCTTTGCGCCCAACGGCGCTACACTCCTTTATTCTCAGCGCGAGGGCGCGCGCGGATCGCTGGCGACGGTCTCGGTGGATGGGCTCACCGGCGCGCGCCTCAAGGCGCAGCAGGGCGAGATCTGCGAGCCGGCCTGGGGACCGTTTGGAACATGAGACAGTGTGGAGAAGAGGAATGGCACAGCAATGGTGCACGCGTAGCTTAGTAACGCTTCTGTTGGTCGCGGCGGCGCTGGCTGCCGGCGGCTGCGGGAGCAAGCCGCCCAAGCCGGCTCCGTCCACCGCGCCGACGGAGGTGAACCGCGGGGCGGAGAGCGAGGGCGCCAATGCGGCCAATGCCGCGGGCGGCGCTCTCGGAAGCCAGGAGGAGGTCGGCGGTCCGCAGGCCGGGCTGCTCGCGTCCCGCATCGTGTATTTCGACTTCGACAGCGCGGTGATCAAGGGCGAGGGGGTCGACGTGGTGGCGGCGCATGCCAAGTACCTCGCCGCCAACCCGCAGGCGCGCGTGCGACTCGAGGGCAACACCGACGAGCGTGGCTCGCGCGAATACAACATCGGACTCGGCGACCGGCGTGCGCAGTCGGTACGCCGCGCCATGCTGCTGCAGGGCGTGTCGGAGGGCCAGATCACGACCGTGAGTTACGGCGAGGAGCGGCCGGCGGATCCGGGCCACGACGAGGCGGCCTGGGCCAAGAACCGGCGCGTCGAGATCGTGTACCTGACGCCCGCCGGTCAGCCCGCGCCCGCACCTAAGCCTTGAGCGCCCGGAGGCCGTACATGCGCTCGCTGATTCCCGCTCTGGCTTGCGCCGCGTTCGGCGCCCTCGGCACGGGTTGCGCCACGACTCCCGAGGAGGACACGGTGTTGCAGGCGAAGCTCGCCGACCTCGATGCGCGCCTGGCGCGCCTCGAGCGCGCCACTCAGAGCCAGGTGGAGCTGGCGCAGCACCAGGAGGCCGAGCAGGCCGAGGTGCGCGAGCTGCGCGGCCAGCTCGATCAGATCGAGCACGACAACGCGGCGCTGCGCAAGCAGCAGCATGACCTGTACGCGGACCTCGACGCCCGCGTGAAGGCGCTGTCCGCCGGCGGAGCGGCAGGCGGCGGCGCCGGGGGGGCGGCCGGCAGCGCCGGGACGGCCGGTACGGGCGGCGCACCAGCCGGTGCCGCCGGGGGACCGGGCGGCGCACCGGGAGACAGCGAGGCGTCCTCGACCGAGCAGGCGGTTTACAACCAGTCGTTCGACGCGCTCAAGGCCGGGAGTTACTCTATCGCGATCACCGGCTTCAAGGATTTTCTCAAGAACTATCCGCAAAGCCCGCTGGCGGAGAACGCACAGTACTGGCTCGGTGAGGCCTACTACGTCAACCATGACTACGACTCCGCGGCCGACGCGTTCCGCGTCGTGCTGAAGAAGTGGCCCGACGCGCGCAAGGCGCCCGACGCGCTCCTCAAGCTCGGCTACACGCAGTTCGAGCAGAAGCAGTACGCGGCGGCGCGCACCACGCTCTCCGGGGTGACGCAGAGGTATCCCGGAACCGACGCGGCCAAGCTGGCGGCCGACAAGCTGCGCCGCATCCCCGCGCAGTAGCGGCGGCGTGCGGGGCGGGCCGCGAGCCGATGCGACATGAGCGCCTCGCGCCTCAAGATCACCGAGATCTTCCACTCCCTGCAGGGTGAGGCCGACACCGTGGGCTTCCCTACCGTGTTCGTGCGCCTGACCGGCTGCCCGTTGCGCTGCCGGTACTGCGACACGGAGTACGCGTTTCACGGCGGCGAATGGTGGGAGCTCGAGCGCATCGTGGCGCGGGTGCGGGAATTCTCGACCCGGTATGTGTGTGTCACGGGCGGCGAGCCTCTGGCGCAGAAGGCGTGCCTGGATCTGCTCACGATGCTGTGCGACGCCGACTTGCGTGTCTCGCTCGAGACCAGCGGGGCGATGCCGCTCGCCGCAGTCGATCCGCGGGTGGTGCGCGTGGTCGACGTCAAGACGCCGGGTTCGGGGGAGGAGCATCGCAACCGCTACCAGGAGCTCGCGGGCCTCCGTCCTTCGGACCTCGTCAAGTTCGTCATCTGTGACCGCGGCGACTACGAGTGGAGCCGGGCGAAGCTGCGCGAGCTCGCGCTGCCCGCGGGCTGCACCGTGCTGTTCTCGCCGAGCCACGAGCAGCTGCCCGGGCGCGAGCTGGCGGACTGGATCCTCGAGGATCGCTTAGCTGTGCGCTTCCAGATCCAGCTGCACAAGTACCTCTGGGGCAACCTGCCGGGGAAGTAGGGTGCGCGTGCCTCACGGTCGGGCTTCATGAGCGCATCGCCCGCGGTCGTGCTCCTCTCGGGCGGGCTCGACTCCGCCACGGCGCTCGCTGTCGCCCGCGAGCGCGGCTTCGCCTGCCATGCGCTGTCGGTCGATTACGGACAGCGTCATCTCGCTGAGCTCGAGGCGGCGCGCCACGTGGCGCGCAGCGGCCGGGCACACGAGCACCGCATCATGCGCGTCGATCTCGCGGGCATCGGCGGCTCGGCGCTCACGGATCCGGCCATCGCCGTGCCCGAGGCGCCGACCAGCGGTATCCCGGTGACCTACGTGCCGGCGCGCAACACCATCATGCTGGCGCTGGCGCTCGGCTGGGCCGAGGTGCTCGGGGCGCGCGAGATTTTCATCGGGGTGAATGTCCTCGATTCGAGCGGGTATCCCGATTGCCGCCCCGAATACATCGCCGCCTTCGGCGAGCTCGCACGGCTCGCGACCAAAGCGGGGGTGGAGGGCAAGGCGTGCCGCATCGAGGCGCCGCTCATAGGCCTCACCAAGGCCGAGATCATCCGCGAGGGCACGCGGCTCGGCGTCGACTACGGGGAGACGGTGTCCTGCTACCAGGCGGATAGCGCGGGACGCGCCTGCGGGCGCTGCGACGCGTGCCGCCTGCGCCGCACGGGCTTCGCAGCAGCCGGGATTCCCGATCCGACCCGCTACCAGCCGCTGTAGTCGCAGATTGTGCCGACGCTCGGCGGCGCGCAGCTGCCTATAATGCGCGACCTCGTGTGTTGCTTTCCGGGGTCGACATGCGCCGCCCGACCATTGCACTGCTCTCGATCGCACTGTGTTCCGCGGCCTTGGCCGCTCAAAGCACGGCCAACCCTGAACAGCCCGACAAGAGCTGGATCGAGCGCAGCAATGCCTACACGGGAAAGCTCCTGGACGTGGAGCTCGAGCACCGTCCCGAGAGAGGCTCGCGGGAGGGGCTGGCGAAGTTCGACACGCGAATCTCGGTTCCGACGCTGGCCGATGAGATGGCGCGGCGCCACGAGCTGGAGAAGGTGCTGGTGGACATCGACGCGGCACGCTCCAGGGAATCGGACAAGAGGGTGCAGGAGGACCTGGAGATCCTGCACAAGGCGCTCGACCTGCAGTTTCGGCAGGAGGACTACCGGCTGCAGCACGAGGTGCCGTTCCGCAACGCCAGCGCGGAGGTTTTTCAGGGACTGCGCGTACTGCTGGATGATCAGGTCGCGCCGGAGCGTCGCCAGGCCGCAGTCACGCGACTGCGCGAGTACGCGGGACTTGAGGGCGGCTACCAGCCTATCACCGAGGTGCTCAGGCAACGCGAGCTCGAGCAGATCGCCAAGCCCGGCGTGCTCTATCCGTCGAAGGGTGAGGTAGAGACCGAGCTCGGGCGCAACCCCAACTACGTCGAGGGCATCAGCGCGCTGTTCAGGAAGTATGACCTGAAGGGTTGGGAGGACGGATACGCGGAGCTCAGGAGGCAGCTCACCGACTATGACGCGTGGGTGCGCGAGAACATTCTCCCCAAGGCGCGCACGGATTTCCGGCTGCCCAGGGAGAAGTATGCGCTGGCCTTCGAGGAATACGGGATCGATCTGCCGCCGGAGCGCATCGCGGCGATGGCCCACGCCGCCTTCGGCGAGTACCAGAAGGAGATGGCGCCCCTGGCGGCCGAGGTCGCGAAGGCAAACGGCTATCCCTCCAGCGACTACCGCGCGGTGATTCGCGAGCTCAAGAAGAAGCAGATAACCGGCGATGCGATTCTGCCCTTCTTCAACAACCGCCTGCACGAGATCGAAAGGATCATCGCCGCTCACAATCTGGTCACGCTGCCCAGCCGTCCGGCCATCATCCGTCTGGCTACCCCGGCCGAGACCGCACAACAACCGGCGCCGCACATGACGCCACCGCCCTTTCTCCACAACACCGGCCAGCGTGGCGAGTTCGTGTTGCCGTTGAACATTCCCTCGGCCACGGGGGGTGCCGGCGACCAATACGACGACTTCACCTTTGATGCCGTCTCCTGGACCGTGACCGCGCACGAGGCGCGTCCCGGACACGAGTTGCAGTTCGACTCGATGGTCGAGCACGGAGTCAGCGAGGCACGCGCGCTGTACGCTTTCAACTCCACCAACGCGGAAGGGTGGGGGCTGTACTCCGAGTACATCATGCAGCCCTACGAGCCGGCCGAAGGACAGCTGCTGACCCTGCAGTTGCGCCTGCTGCGTGCCGCACGCGCGTTTCTGGATCCCGAGCTGCAAAGTGGCGCGGTCACCGCCGAGCGCGCCTATGACGTACTGGAGCAGGACGTGGTGCTGAGCCATGCGTTCGCCAAGGAGGAGGTCGAGCGATTCACGTACCGCTCGCCCGGCCAGGCCAACAGCTATTTCTATGGCTATACGCGCCTGTTGTCGCTGCGCAAGGAGGTCGAGGCTGCGCTGGGGGCCAGATTCGACCAGCAGAAGTTCCACGACTTCATTCTTGCCCAGGGACTGTTGCCGCCGGACCTGATGCGCAAGGCGGTGCTCGAGGAGTTCGTCAGCTCGCAGAAATAAGGCGCCGCCGCCGGGACTGCCGATCAGACCCGCTACCAGAGGCTGTAGTATCATCCCGCGCCCGCGTGCCCCCGGCGGCCAACTGGACCCGAGGCGCGCTGCCGCTCGGTGGGGCGTTAGCTCAGTCGGTAGAGCATCGGACTTTTAATCCGCTGGTCGACGGTTCGATTCCGTCACGCCCCATACCAATAAACGACTTACGATACTTCTGAGGCGCTGTTTTGCATTCAGTGCAAATTCAGTGCAAATTTGGAGTCATTCCACGCTCTCGAGGGTCGCTCGGAATGGCTTCGATTCAACGCGTCATTTCACCGCTGACTGGTGAGGTCGTCTACCGCGCTCAAGTACGCCGCAAGGGGCGGCCTGCAGAGTCGGCGACGTTTCCAAACCGCAAGGACGCACAAGCGTGGGCTGGTTCTATCGAGGCAGCGATCCGCGAGAACCGACACTTCCCTAATGCAGTGGCCAGGCGCACGGGCTTCGACACGCTCGTGGAGGATTACACGAGGACCGTGTTGAAAGAGCCAGGTCGCTTCGATGAGAAGGAGCGGACGACACGCGAACGGCAGCTCAAGTGGTGGTCGGAGAAATTCGCCGGGCTTTCGCTTGCCGAGGTGACGGCCGACCGGATCTCGGCGGCGCGCGATGCTCTTTCGGAGGACGTGTTCGCGCGCGGTAAGGCGCATGAGGACCCCGAGACTGGCGAGGTTGTAGAGCCAAAGCGATATAAGCGTTCGGGCGCCACAATCAACCGATACCTTGCAGCGCTCTCGCATGCGCTCAGCTTCGCGGTGAAGGATCGTCGGGTGCTCGACCGCAACCCGGTGAGCGACATCAGGC
>JASHQW010000084.1 GCA_030038875.1 Gammaproteobacteria bacterium
TCCGCCGGAGGCTCCGATCACTTCCTCGTTGACGCCCGCGCCGCGTTGCGCGACGAGCTGCGTGAGCGCGGCCGTCAGCACGCACACCAGGTAGAACACCACCAGGCGGCGCCCGCCCCAGTACCCCTCGAGCGCGCGGCCGAACATGAAGAGCGCGAACATGTTGAAGAAGATGTGCGCCAGGTTGCCGTGCAGGAACGCGTAGGTGATGAGCTGCCATGGCCGGAACTCGGGACTGCCGAGCGGCCAGAGCGCGAACAGCGTCGCAATCAGCGGTCCGGCGACCTGCTGCAGCAGGAATACACCGATGTTGATGAGGATCAGGGCCCGGGTGGCGGGCGGTATCGACAGGAACATGACACCCAAGTCTACCGGGGCGGCGGCGCGCGCGGTACGCAGAGCACCAGCCGCGCGGCCTCAGGCCGCCGCGCGCAGCGACTCGCGCAGGAACTCGACCAGCGGCGGGCTCGCGCTCTGTGTGACGTTGAAGCGCAGCCACTGCCGGCAATTGCCCGCTGAGGAGAACAGCGACCCCCGTGCCAGCAGGATCGAGCGGCTGCGGGCGTGCCGCACCAGCTCCTCGACCGGCGCCACATCCGGGACGCGGCCCCAGAGGAACATGCCGTCGCCGGGCGCCGGCTCGAACCCGATGCCGGCGGATTCGAGCGCCGCGCGCGCGTCGCGCCGCATGCGCGCCAGGCGCGCGCGTGTGTGCTCCACGTGGCGCTTGTAACGGCCGCCGTCGAGTACCTCCGACACGAAGGACTCGAGCAGCGTCGAGCCCGACAACACCGACAGCACCTTGCGCTCGATGAGCTGCGCGATGAGCTGCGTGTCGGCCGCGACGTAGCCGACGCGCAGCGCCGGGCCGATGAGCTTGGTGAAGCTCGCGACGTAGATCACGTGGCGCAGGCCGTCGATCTGTGCGAGGCGCACCGCCGGGCCTTCGTACAGATCGCCATAGACGTCGTCCTCGATCACCGCGAAGCCGAACTGCTCCGCGAGCGACAGGATCCGGTGGCAGTGCGCCGGGTCGGCGCTCGAGCCGGTCGGGTTGTGCAGCAGGGTCTGCACGAAGAAGGCGCGCGGCCGGTGTGCGCGGCAGGCGGCCTCGAGCGCCTCGAGGTCGGGCCCGTCGGCGCGGCGCGGCACCGGGATCAAGCGCACGTGATGGGCACGCAGCTGCTCGAACAGCACGAAGTAGCCGGGATCCTCCACCAGGACCGGATCCCCGGGTGCGAACAGGATGCGCGCCAGCAGGTCGAAGGCCTGGCTCGCGCCGAAGGTGGTCGCGATGTTGCCGGCGCCGGCGGCGATCCCGTGCTGCACCAGCCGCGCGGCGATCTGCTCGCGCAGCTCCGGCAGCCCCTGCGGCGGGCAGGGGAGCCACGGCTGGGTGCGCCGTGCGCGCAAGAGGCGCGTCAGCACGCCGCCTGAGCCGGCCTCGAGCAGCCAGTTCTGCGGCAGGAAGCCCGAGCCCGCGGCCACGATGTCGCTCTTATGGGCCATGCAGAAGCTCGCGAGCGCCACGGCGTCGTTGGCGGACTCGGGCGTCGCCTCCACGGCGACCAGCGGCGCCACGATGCGCCGCTGCGCGACGAAGAAGCCGCGTCCGGCGCGCGATTCGATGAGTCCGCGCGCCACCAGGCGGTCATAGGCGTCGACCACGGTGAAGGCGCTGGCGCCGATCAGACGCGCGAGCTTGCGGATCGAGGGCAGCCGCGTGCCGGTCGGCAGCTGCCCGGCACGCACCAGCTCGCCGATGCGCTCGCAGATCTGGTCGACCAGGGGGACGGATGACTCGCGCGACAGCTCGAACATGGGCGTCTCTACCTGACCATCATGACCGCGGTCACGCCGAGCGCAAGGGCCATCGCGGCATTGAAGGCCAGGCGGCCGCCGCGGCGCGCCAGCACCGTTCGCAGGGACGTGCCGAACAGCGCCCACACCAGCACGCAGGGCGCGGGAATCAGCACTCCCCAGAGGAGCATATAGGCGGCGGCCGCGGCCGCGGCGAGCTCGCGCGGCAGAAAGAGCGTCGCGGCGGTCAGGTTCATCACCCACGCCTTGGGATTCAGGAACTGGAAGGCCGCCGCCTCGAGCAGGGTGAGCGGCCGGGGCGCGTGCCGCGCGTCCGCCTCCGCCGGCTTGAGCAGCCGCCAGCCGAGATAGACGAGGTAGGCGGCGCCGAGCCACCGCAGGCCATCCTGCAGCCGCGGCCAGCGGCTGAAGATCGCGCCGAGCCCGGCGCATACGGCGAGCAGCTGCAGCGCGAAGCCCGCACAGATGCCGAGTACGTGCGGGAGCGTCCGCCGCAAGCCGAAGTGGGCGCCCGAGGCGGTCAGCATGAGGTTGTTGGGCCCGGGGGTGAGCCACATGACCCAGGAATAGGTGGCGAACGGCATCGGGTTGATCATGGGAAGAGCTTCGCGCAGCGAGCGCGCCGCGCGGCAGATACGCGCACGTCGCAGGCGCCGCGCACTGTACCGGCGCGGCGCCGGTACGCCGCAGGAGGCGATATGATGCGCCCATGGCCGAGGCCTTCATCTGCGATGCCGCGCGCACCCCGATCGGCCGCTACGGCGGGGCGCTCGCGGCGGTGCGCACCGACGACCTCGCGGCGCTGCCGATCGCGGCGCTCCTGAAGCGCAACGCGGCGCTCGATCCGCAGGGCGTCGACGAGGTGCTGCTCGGCTGCGCCAATCAGGCCGGGGAGGACAACCGCAACGTGGCGCGCATGGCGGCGCTGCTCGCGGGGCTCCCGGTGTCGGTGCCGGGCGCCACGGTGAACCGCCTGTGCGGCTCGGGCCTCGATGCGGTGGCGATCGCGGCGCGCGCCGTGCGCCTCGGCGAGGCGCAGCTCGTGATCGCCGGCGGCGTCGAATCGATGTCGCGCGCGCCCTTCGTGCTGCCGAAGGCGGAAGCACCGTTCTCCCGCAATGCCGAGATCTACGACACCACCATCGGCTGGCGTTTCGTGAACCCGCGCATGCGCGAGCGCTACGGCACCGACTCGATGCCGGAGACCGGCGAGAACGTGGCGGCCGAGTACCGCATCTCGCGTGCCGATCAGGATGCCTTCGCGCTGCGCAGCCAGCAGCGCACGGGCGCCGCCTACGCGCGCGGTTTCTTCGCCGCCGAGCTGGTCCCGGTCGAGATCCCGCAGCGCAAAGGCAAGCCGCTGCTGGTGGAGCGCGACGAGCATCCGCGCCCGGAGACGACGCTCGAGCAGCTCGCGGCGCTGCCGACGCCGTTCCGCTCCGGCGGCACGATCACGGCGGGCAACGCCTCGGGGGTGAACGATGG
>JASHQW010000085.1 GCA_030038875.1 Gammaproteobacteria bacterium
CTCGGCAAGCAGATCGAGCTGAAGCTCACCGGCGAGCAGACCGAGCTCGACAAGACGGTTCTCGAGCGCATCGGTGACCCGCTGGTGCACCTGGTGCGCAACAGTATCGACCACGGCATCGAGAAGCCCGAGGAGCGCCTCAAGGCCGGCAAGCCGGCCGCCGGCACGGTGCACCTCGAGGCCTTCCATCGCGGCAGCGCCATCATCATCGAGGTGAGCGACGACGGGCGGGGACTCGACAGCGACAGGATCCTCGCCAAGGCGCGCTCGCGCGGCCTGCTGGGCGCCAACGAGACGCCCAGCCAGGAGGCGATCCACGAGCTGATCTTCCTGCCGGGCTTCTCCACGGCCGAGCACACCACGGATCTCTCGGGCCGCGGCGTCGGCATGGATGTAGTGCGCCGGAACATCAAGTCGCTCGGCGGCAAGATCGACATCCGGAGTGTGCGTGGCCAGGGCTCGCGCTTCAGCATCTCGCTCCCCCTGACGCTCGCGATCGTTGACGGCCAGTCGGTGTGCGTGGGGGAGGAGACCTACATCGTGCCGCTGGTGTCGATCGTCGAGTCACTGCAGGTCAAGGCGGGCGGCGTCAACCGCCTGTCGATGGCCGGCGAGGTGATCTCCTTCCGCGGCGATTACCTGCCGCTGCTGCGCCTGCACGAGCTGTTCGGCGTCGAGCCGCGCTCGCGCGCGATTCACGAAGGGCTCGTGATGGTGGTCGAGGGCGACGGGCAGCGCGCCGGGCTGTTCGTCGACGATCTGCGCGGCCAGCAGCAGGTGGTCATCAAGTCGCTCGAGACCAACTATGGGCACGTGCAGGGCGTCTCGGGCGCCACCATCCTCGGCGACGGCTCGGTGGCGCTGATCCTCGATGTGCCCGGGCTGATCCGTTCCACATCCTCGCGCCGCGAGGCCGCTTAGCCGGCCGCGCGCCCTCCACTTGCAGCCATCCAGGACATGAACATGAGCAGCCATGCCAGCAAGAGCACCGCAGCGGAAGCCGAGACCCATCAGGTACTCACCTTCGTGCTCGGCAGCGAGACCTACGGCGTCGACATTCTGCGCGTGCAGGAGATCCGCGGCTGGTCGGCGGTGACCAAGATACCCAATTCGCCGCCGCACGTGCTGGGGGTGCTCAACCTGCGCGGCTCGATCGTGCCGGTGGTGGACCTGCGCAAGCGCTTCAGCCTCGAGCAGGCCGAGTACACCGCCATTACCGTCATCATCGTGCTGTCGGTGCGCGGCGAGGCCGGGCGACGTGACTTCGGCGTGGTGGTGGACGGCGTCTCCGACGTGGTCGACGTGCAGGCCAGTGCGGTGCGGCCTACCCCCGATCTCGGCTGCCGCGCCGCCACCGATCACATCCGCGGCCTGGTGCCGGTCAACGATCGCATGGTGGTGCTGCTCGATCTCGACCGGCTGATCGGCGGCGAGATGAACGAGGCGCCGGGCGGCACCGCCGCGGCAGGAGCCGCTGCGTGCGCCGCCTGAAAAGCGGCGCTCAGCTGTTTCAAATGGACTTGCTTTATCCAAGGACCTGCACATGAGCCTTCGCAACCTGAAACTCAAGCCCCGGCTGTTCCTCGCCTTCGGGCTCATGGCGCTGGTATTCGGCGCGGCCGTCGCCCTCGGGCTGATGCGCCTCGCGGCCTTCAACCGGGCGGTGCAAAGCCTCACCGGGCAAAGCGTGCCGCATGTCGAGCAGACCGACGCCTGGGCGCTCGCGGTGATGGATACCGCGCGCCGCACGCGCAGCATGATGATCCGCGACCAGGCTCACGTGCAGGAGGAGATCGACGGCGCCCGCAGCGCTCTGGCTGACCGCAAGAACCTCGAGGAGGCCGCCACGGCCGCCGCGGTCACGCCCGAGGAAAAGGCGGCGTTGAAGCCGGTCGTGGAGGCGGAGAATAGCGCCGCGCCGCTCGAAGAGGAGTTCCTCCGGCTCTTCGAGGCTGGCCGCAAGCAGGACGCCATCGCACTGATGGACGCGAAGATGCGCGGCGCAGAGCACACGCTGCTGGATGTCTTTGCGGACTATCGCGGCTACCAGAACACCGCCGTCCTGGAGCAGGCTGATGCGCTCACTGCGAGCTACCACAAGAACATGAAGCTGCTGCTCACCTTGAGCGGCATCGCGCTTGCGGTCGGTGCGCTGCTGGCGCTGTTCACGGCGCAGGCGCTGGCCAAGCGGATGGAGCGCATCATCAGGCACTTCGAGAACTTCGCCGCCGGCGACTTCAAGCACGAGATCGCCGTCGACTCGACCGATGAGATCGGGCAGGTGCTCGAGGCGCTCAGGTTTACGCAGAAGTCGCTCGATGAGGCTGCCGAGGCCGCCGCCGACTCCCGGAGTCAGATCGCCGCTATCGGCCGCGCACAGGCGGTGATCGAGTACGACCTCGACGGCACGATCACCACGGCCAACGAGAACTACCTCAGGATGATCGGTTACAGCCTGGAGGAGCTGCGCGGCAGGAATCTGCAGTCGCTGCTCGACAACGCCCAGCGCAGCGGCGCGGACAACCAGCGCTTCCTCGAGAAGCTCGCGCGCGGCGAGCACGAGCAGGGAGTGCAGAAGCGCATCGGCAAGGGCGGCCGGGAGATCTGGATCCAGGCGAGCGTCAACCCGATCCTGAACGCCGCGGGCAAGCCCTACCGGGCGATCACCTATTGCACGGACGTGACCGAGCAGGTGAACTCGGCCGCCGAGTTCAAGGGCCAGATCGCGGCCATCAACCGCGTGCAGGCGGTGATCGAGTTCTCACTCGACGGCACGATCCTCACGGCCAATGAGAATTTCCTCAAGACCTTCGATTACACGCTGGAGGAGATTCGCGGCCAGCACCACGGCATGTTGGTCGACCCGGAGGGTCGCTCCAGCGACAAGTACCAGGCGTTGTGGGAGAAGCTCGCCCGCGGTGAGTTCGATTCCGGGCAATACCGGCGCTTAGCCAAGGGTGGGCGCGAGGTTTGGATCCAGGCGAGCTACAACCCGAT